>JABDRK010000311.1 GCA_013041785.1 Eudoraea sp. | reverse complement strand
AGGTAGGCCAGGCCTGCCTTTACCACGTGGCGGCGTTTAAGTTCTTGGAAGAAATTGCTCATAAGAACAATGTAATAAATTTATTCCAACCCCAGTTCTTTATCCCAGGCGGGGTTCCAGTCGCCCTGTTCTTTAAGAAATTCGATTACCTCTGCGCGTTGCCGGTGAACGTCTGCCTCTATTTTATTGAAGAGCTTTTGATATTCAGGGTCTTTTTCAAATCGCCGGTAGTATTCTGATTTTAGATTCACAAAGAGATACATGCGATTCTTCTTTTCAAAAAAAATATTCTCTAGAAATTGTAGGAATCCCGATATATCATTGGTGGCGTAGTAACATTCCAATATGAGCCAATTCGTCGGGTTTTCCCCTAATAAGGATTGTTTTACTGCCTCATCTTTGAATGTACAGAGCCTTTTAGCGAACCCATTTGCTTTCTCTTCCTGCCCATTTGCACGTAGCAATTCTATATAAGTAGCTATTCTTTCAGCAAGCGATAAATTCCATTTATCATTTAGAATCTTAGGAGTTGTAATATCCGGAAATCCATTTTCATAAATCTCAATTGCTTTGGACGGATTACCATGCAATAAATTTAACCATGAACTTTCTTCGATAAAGGTCTCTTTATCCAGAACACCTATTTCTTCTGAATAATCAATTATTTCCTTAACATCTGAATACTCTTTTTTAAAATAATGTAATGTGCTTAAGTTATTATAAACAGCACGGGTATCCGAGTATCTCAACTGGATAATTCTTGCTAGCTTTTCAGCTAACGGCCATATATCCAAATTAAGAGCTACGTTCAGGGTATAGTTCAAATTCCATCTTTCAGTGGGGTCATTTTTGTATCTTCTGTATATCAATTTGAACCCTTCAGATAAATCACCATAGGGCCCATCAATTAGCATGATTCCTTTAATTAAACCCATCCGATGGTCTTCCGGAAAAACATCTAGATGACGATTGGCGATCGCCATCGCTCTTTCATATTCCCCCCTAGAACGAAGACGATTCACAAGCATCGAGGTATGAAAACTGTTATAGGGGTCTAATTCAACTGCCTTTTGAAGAGATTTAATTGAAAGTTCAGATTGTTTAGCCCAGTTCAATGCTCTAAATAATAAATAATGGGCATCCGAATAGTTAGGTTTTAATTCTATAGCTTTTCTAATATCAGAAATTACCTGACTGGAATCCTTATTAAGGATATCCATTTTGTATTGGGCATTAGCAAATAAAACCTCTGGTTTGTTAGGATTAATTTCTAATGCCTTATTTAAATGAAATTTTTTGCGCTCATCTCTTTCTTCTTTACCCAAACTCCCATAACCATAGAGTAAACCATATAGGAAACTGAGTTCTGCATGTGCTTCAGCAAAATTGGGTTCTAATTCCACAGACTGGTTCAAAAATGCAATTGCTTTTCTAAGGTCCCGATCTGTTCGTTTTGTTGAATATTCACGGGACTTTAGGTAAAGTTCGTAAGCATCAGAATTATCAGTCAATTTTTTGGCGAGGGCCTCATCTTCATTGGGAAGTAACTGAACTCTTAAATTAGATGCGATTTTCCTACTAATACTTTCCTCAACATTTTGAATTCTATCTAAATCCTCCTCAAAGGTCTCAGACCACATTATAAACCCATTATTAGCATTTATTAATTGGGTAGAAATTTTAATCTTTTCTCCTAGGCCATTGTAATACACTTTTCCGTCCAGGATATAATTAACATCCAAAAGTTCTGCCATGCTTTTGAGGCCCTGCTCGCTTCCTTTCATGGAAAATGAGGATATTTCAGCAATTACCTTTAATCCACTAATTATTGCCAACTCGTCAATTATTCTAGAGGGAATTGCACTTGCATAAAATGCAAAGCTGTCATCCGTACTTGTGTTGGAAAAAGGTAGTACCGCAATACTTGCTTTTTGTTGAGTATTGATCGTTGTACGGTCGGCAAAGAACACCCTCTCGACTAGCATAAAGCAGATCGTAAAGGCCAGGACCCCTATAATAAGATGGTTGAGCCTGCGCCCTGCTCTCTTATTATCTATGGTCTCCTCCTGTACCTTCCCGGTACGCTTCAGTCCCTTTGGCGTAAACTCGTATAACCAGGTGAGCACCAGGGCGATGGGGAAACCCACCAACAGTACCTTGATCAAATTGCTCGCCACGGCATCCGGCCAGCCCAGATTAGGGCCCACAGTATCGACCACCTGGATGAGTAGCCAGGCCGTGATAGCATAAGCAGTTGCTACCTTATAAACATTTCTGTTTTTAAGTTCTTCGAAGAAATTACCCATGAGTTTGCTTAAATTATTTATCCACTAATTGTTATATCCCGGATTTTGTTCCAAATTCGGGTTGGTATCTATGTCATCCTGCGGGATAGGCATCACCAGGTTGGGGGCATTGTAAGGCTGTCCGCCAATGTCTTGCTGAAGCCGTTTGGCGTCGTGGAAGCGATGGCCTTCAAAGGCCAGTTCACGCTGTCTTTCCTCAAGTATGTCCTGGAGTGAAAGGCCAATAATGGGTGTAGCATTAGAGCGTGCCCTCAGGGCGTTGATCTCGGTTTCCGGCGCCAACCCTAGGCTGGTGCCTTCCCTGAAGTTGCCCTCCGCCCTGATCAGATGCATTTCGGCTAGCCGTATAAAAGGCACATTGGCAAACTGCCCCTGCCATTTGGAGCTTACGGTGGTCCCATTCCCGGAATAGAAAAAACTGGCCCGGTCATCCAGCCCCGAAAAAATATCAAAGAAAGGTGGCTCAACCGTTACATCGGCAGTCTGGGAACGGCCCCCAAATTGAATCGTAGCCCAATACGTATTGAAAGAATTGCTTCCATCCTGGGTCGTGATCTGCCAGGCAAAAATGTCTTCAATCCCATCTGCTTCGTTGTTGAATGCGGAAGGCAGGTCGGGTGCAAGGGCATGGCCGCTGTTTTGCAACACGTCATCCGAGGCGTCCCTGGCAGCAGCAAAATTTCCCTGTTGCAGGTAAACCCTGGCAAGTACAGCCTGTGCCGCATAGGCATCGGCCCGGAATCCATTATCGGGCGGGAGCAAGGTATATGCATCCTGCAGGTCTGACAATACCTGGGAATACACCTCCTCCACTGTATTTCTGGAAGGATAGGTAAGCTGACTAACATCAGTGACGGCATCAAATACCACCGGTAATCCTAATTGAGAGTTATTGCCTCCAGTTTCATAGGGCAGAGCGAAGTAGCGTACCATTTCAAAATACAGCAAGCCCCTTAAAAACTTGGCTTCACCTTCTAATTGTGCTCTTTCTTGAGGATCTTCTACGAGATCCAGATTATCAAGAACAATATTACAGAGGTTGATAGATCGGTATGAATTAGCCCAAAGGAATCTTACAAATCCGTTGGTTGCAATGACCTCTTTGCGCTCAAATTGAAAGAATTCCGCGAATGTACCCCGAAAGGCCAGATCGCCTTCATTGGCCAACAATTCGGAAACCGTTTGGAATTCCCCGGCATGGTGGTTGTCTCCAAAGGCATAGGCTGCTAATAGCAATCGGTCCAGATTATCCGGATCTTCCAGCAGGGTTTCCGGAGTAAGGGTATTGGTGGGATCAATGTCCAGGTTGTTGTCACAACCCGTTATGAACACAGAAATAATAAAAATGATATATAGCTTTTTCATGGTCTTTTTTTTTAAAAGTCAACATTAAATCCTAAGGTCAGTGTACGCGGTTGTGGCGGGGAATAAAATCCCAGTCCTGCAAAAAGTGAATTACTTTGAAGGGCATCAAAGGAGGATTCGGGATCCCAACCTTTAAAATCCGTGATGGTTAGGAGGTTTACTCCTGTGAAATATACCCGTATGCGATCAAGGCCTAAATTTTCCGTTAGGTCCTGTGACAGGGTATACCCCAGGGTAAGGTTTCGCAAACGGATAAAATCTGAATCTTCCAGATATCGCGATGACAACTGGGTGCCATTACCCCCAAATAACCTTGCCTGAGGTACATTGGTGTCGTCTCCAGGCTGCTGCCAGCGCTGAAGCTGGTCGCGGGTTTGGTTGTCAAAGAAGTCGCCATTGGCAGATTGATAAATTCCCCCAGCGTTGTAGAGTTGTGCACCCCATTGCCCCTGAAAGGTAAAGGAGAAATCGAAGTTCTTGTAACGAATATTGTTGGTCATCCCGGCGATGACATCCGGGAAGGGATTGCCCAGGATCCGCCTGCTGGCTTCACCGTAATCACTAGTTGTGGTCCGGTCCAGGCTTCCATCGGGTAGTTCCGTATTTAGATAAAATAGGGCATCTCCGTTATCTGGATCTACGCCAGCGTATTCCGGCATATAGAAGGAGGCAACAGCTTCTCCAACTCTCACGATCTTTTCGTCTCGTATTATATCTGCATCATCCGGCAAAGCCTTGACCTCATTTTTGTTTATGGCCAGGTTGAGGGAGGTAGACCAGCCAAAATCCTTCAGAATAATATTCTTGGTGTCGAGGGTAAATTCAAAACCGGTATTCTGTATATCTCCGGCATTCTGATCGATAAACCGGATTCCATTGTTATACGGAATAGGTAATCTGAATAGTATCCCTTCCGTGTCCTTGATGTAATAATCGAAGCTGGAATTGATTCTATTGTCAATTAAGCCCAGGTCCAGTCCAAAATTATATTGGGTTGTATCTTCCCAGCTTAAGTCAGGATCTCCCAGTGTACCTAACCAAAACCCCGGATTCTGGTTATAGGTGATGGTATTAAACTGGGTTCTACTGGCAAAGTTTCCAATGTTAGCATTCCCTGTTAGTCCATAGCTAATCCTGGCTTTAAGGTTGGATATTGTTTTGTTTTCTGAGAGAAAGTCCTCTTCCGAAAGAATCCAGCCTAAAGAAGCAGCGGGGAATGTACCGTACTGGGTTTCAGAACCAAAACGGGAAGAACCATCAACCCTAACACTTACCTTAAGAAGAAAGCGATCCCAAAGTGTTGCGCTTGCACGCAAGAAATAGGATACAAAACTAAAGGCTGTCTCCGAGGTTGAACCATCCGTTATCTCACCAGCCGTATCGAGTTTTTGAAGTTGATCTGAGGGAAAGTCCTGTCCCTGCACAAAAAGGCTTTTAAATTTGTTCTCTTCATAGGACATACCCAGAACCGTTTCAATTTTTACGGCATCACGATCAAAATTGTGCGTAAAAAAATTATTTATAACATATTTTTCATTGATAATATTAAATGCATCGGCAAACCCATTTGTAGAGGCCGATTCGGTTAGGCTTCCAAAAAATCGTTCTTCTAATTGCTGGTTGTAATCGTATCCGAACTCCGATCTGAAATTGAGATTTTCAGAGAATTCTGCCTGTCCGTAGAATTTCATAAAGGCCCGCCACACATTTGATTCAAAGTCCCCGTTAAACTGGTCCATCAGGAAGTTGTAATACAAGGTTGTTTCCGTATTCGGGGTAAACCCATCTTCAAGGTACGGCCTGCTAAATGGGATCTGGGCGATAGCCTGCAGCGGATTGGCAAATTGGTTATCATTGGCGATACGCGAAAGCTGGGTCTTGCTTACATTGGCATTGATTCCCAGGGTAAGCCAGTCATTTCCTTTGTTTTCAACATTGGCCCGCAAACTGTAGCGCTCCAGGGTATTCCCCCTGATAATGCTATTGGTGCGATTGTAACCTGTAGATAAAAAGAAGGTCGTATTTCCTTCTCCCCCGCTGGCGCTAAACCCGATATCTTGTATACTGCCTGAGATCAAAGCAAGGTCTTGCCAGTCCGTATCCACAGCCCCATCCCGCCAATCAGCTTCTTCTTGGGCAAAGAGATTGAAGAAAAAAGCTGCATCGTCTTCTGTAAAACCGGAATTCAGGGCTGCTTCGGTATAGAGTTCTACATATTCCTCCGTATTGAGCCACTCCAGCGTATTAGAGGCCTCGCTCCAGCCGTAAGAGGAGCGAAAAGAGAATTTTGTTTTTCCCTGACGCCCACTTTTTGTGGTAATCAGTACCACCCCGTTTGAGCCCCTTGAACCATATATGGCTGCTGCCGAAGCATCTTTAAGGATCTCAATAGAAGCGATATCTTCAGGGTTAAGGCCAATAAGAGCGTTGATCGGAGAGCCGTTTATACTCCGGTCTACTTTATCGATCGGGATTCCATCTACAACATAAAGGGGTTCCCCGCTACCACTGATGGTCGCTACGCCCCGTACGCGAATATTAAAACCAGCTTCGGCCCTTCCACCTGTTTGGGTGATCTGCACTCCGGCAGTTTTTCCGATAAGTGCACCCTGCAGGGATGGAACCGGAATCTCCTTGATCTGATCTGAAGAAACCGAGGCGATATTGTCTGTAAGGGTCTGACGAGTTGTAGTTCCATAGCCCACCACGATAACCTCTTCCAGGTTATTTCCAGGTTGCAAACTAATATCGATCACCCTATTTAACCCCACTAGGATTTTAGAAGAATTGAATCCTACATAGGAGAAAATTAATACCTCCTCCGCGGCGGCCTCAATACTGTAGGTACCGTCAATGTCTGTCACTGTGCCTCTTGAAGTGCCTTCTATCACAATATTGACACCGAGCAAAGGCTGATTAAAATTATCTGTAACCGTACCTGTTATGGTCTGGGTCTGACCGCTTACCGAGGAAAAAATAAGCGAGGTAACCGCTGATAGGAAAACTAATATTGGTGTTTTCATGGTGAAATTGGTTTTATTAAATTAGACCTGCCCTGAAAGAGCAGGTCTAATCCATGGGTTGATTATTGCTGGTGTGATCCCGTGTAGCGTGCCGCTAATTCAAATGACGCCTTTGGTGATCTTCATACCTCCTTAAAGTTCCTTAATCTTTTGCATGAGCGATTCTAAGTATGAATACATTACTTTAAATAATGAATTTTGGTTTTAAACTATGTTTCCAACTCGAGAGAAGCAACATCAGCTTGTGGACCATTCATTATAACTAAAATTCCATATTATTTACTCGATTCCAGACAGTTACATTTTTATTTTTAGGCTAAATCGACTAACTTTAAAGGAACCAACCATTGCACTTGCCTGATGAATTCTGATGATTTTATCTCCAGGGCCAGGAACACAGTACTCGAAAATCTGCTTAATCCGCAATTCGGGGTGGTAATGCTTGCCAAAGAAATGGGGATAAGCAGATCTGAATTGTATAAAAGGATCAAGGCTATTAAGAATAAATCGGCTAGCCAGTTTATCCGGGAGATCAGGCTGGAAAGGGCCCTGGAGCTTATTAAAACCGAATCCTATTCCTTTGGGGAAATCGCCTATATGGTCGGATTTAGTAGCCCAACTTATTTCTCTACCTCTTTCAAGGATTATTTCGGTTATTCCCCGAGTGTTTCCAAACAGAATGGAAATGTCCCAAAATCCGAGAAAATTCCAAAAACAAAAAACAGGACCATACCTCTTGTTCTGGGAGCAATAGCAATCCTGATTCTGGCCTTCTGGTCTTTAGGCGCCCTGGGTGGCTCAATATCTAAAAAGGAAAATACGGTCGATTTATCCGTCAACCGCAGAACAAGCCTGAAAGCTTACAAATTATATGTTGAAGCCCAGGAATTAGGGGAGCAAAGAAAAGACAGTTCATTGCCCAAGGCCATTGGTTTGCTGGAGGAGGCTGTCACCCTCGATCCTTCCTTTGCTGAAGCCTATGCAGAGTTATCTTTCCTGTATGGACAGTGGCACTATTACGGCAGCCTGAAAAAACAGGAGCGGGACAAGATGATGAAAAAATATACCCAGAGGGCCATGGAACTAGACCCGGAAAGTGCGGAAGTACTATTGGCAAAAGCAGATCTGGCCTGGAAGAACCGGGTTTTTCCCCGGGATTCCTCTATGATAACCGAAGCCTTTCAAAGCGTATTGGACAAAGACCCGGAAAATGACAGGGCCCATTATCGTATGTACCAGGTGTATCGAAGCCTGGGTCAGTACGAAACCTCTCATGCTCATTTGATAAAATCTTCAGCCCTGGAACCGCAGAATTATTTCTACAAAACGGTACTGGCCAGGGACCTGTTCTGGAAAAAGAATGAGCGAGAAAGGGCCATGGAGATGATAGAGGAGGTCATCATTAACAGCGATCGACCAGGAGGCTTATATTTCAAGTCATTGTTTCTGGCTGAGAGTTC
>JABDRK010000303.1 GCA_013041785.1 Eudoraea sp. | reverse complement strand
GGATAAAGCTGCGGAAAAAGCGGGCATCAATTGAAAAGTAATTTTCAATCGTGTTGCTGGAAAGCACCCCGAATGTCAGGTTATCGGTAGCCTCCTGCCCACAGTGGGGGCAATATTCAAAAGAAGCATCAAAGCTGCTTTCGCAATTCTTACATTGGGTGGTTTCCATGGCTGGGTTGTTCAAAAATAAAAGTACCAAAAAAATAGATATTGACGCTAAAGGCTGATCCTACAATTTTGCTTATTTTACACCCATTAAAGGGACATCAATTGATCGCACCCAGAATTATTACTTCCAGAAAAATACAACTGGTAGGCCTGAAACGAACGATGAGCCTCTCCCAAAACCAGACCCGGGAACTCTGGCAGTCGTTTATGCCCGAATGGAAGGCGGCAGGGCTCCCCAGGACCGAATTCTATTCCGTGGAAGTCTATCCCGAAGGATACTTTGCCTCCTTTGATCCCAACAAGGACTTTGATAAATGGGCGGCAGTGCTGGATACAGCTGATTTCCCTGCTCTCGAAACCTGGGATACGCTTGAAGTTCCGGCCGGCTTGTATGCCGTTTTTACCTACAAGGGGAAATCAACCGAAGTCCATAAAATGTATCAGTATATTATTGGGACCTGGGTTCCCAATTCGGAATATCAATTGGATAACCGCCCCCATATGGGAATTATGGGTGAGAAATACAGGAATGACGATCCGGAATCAGAAGAAGAGCTTTGGGTTCCTGTGAAAAAATAATTGATCGTACTGCAAAATATTGAGAAAGTAGTACTTTATACAACCGGAGGCCCGGAGAATATGATTTTGAAGATGCATATGGGATCGCCCGGGTCGCGGCAGAACCCAATTTTAAAAATTTAATCAGGAAACCGACTTCCGTTACCCTTTGAAAAACGGGTGCTAATTTTATTATATCAAATGCAATATGGCTAAAAGCGCTTTTGGCAACACTAAATTCCGATTACGGGAATGGGTAAAATTCAAAATTGTAAGACCCCTGTTGCTTGGGATAGGAAATCGAATTGCAAAATATTCACAGGTTGGGGATCATCCGCTATATGATTCAGAAGCTTTTAACTGGACGAAAGTATTGGAGAAGAACTACCCGGCCATTCGCAAGGAGTTTGAAACCGTTCTGGAATACAGGCAGCATTTCCCAAGCCTGCAAGAGATTCAGCAGGAGCAAAAAGTTCTTAATCAGGACAATAACTGGAAGACCTTTTTTCTGTACGGTTTTGGGATAAAGGCCAAAAAAAATTGCAGTTTATGCCCGGTAACCTCCTCCATCCTTGAACAGATTCCCGGGATGAAAACGGCTTTCTTTTCTGTGTTGTCCCCGCACAAACATATCCCGGCACACAAAGGAATTTTTAACGGCATTATTCGAAGCCATCTCGGGATAATCATTCCCGGTAACTACGGAGATTGCAAAATGCGCATCACTGATAAGGAAGTGAAATGGGAAGAAGGCAAGGTGGTTGTTTTTGACGATACCTATGAGCATGAAGTCTGGAACAATACAGACAGTACCCGTGTAGTCCTGCTCATTGATGTAATCCGTCCGTTTTCTCCAGTCCTTTCCTGGTTAAATACAGGAATAGTAAACCTTATCGGTAATTCATCCTATGTGCAGGAAGCCATGCAAAATCATTTGGAGTGGGAATCCCGTTTTCATTCCAATATCCAACGAATGGCTGGTTAAAACGCAGCTGTATGCAACAACCAGAAAATCAGGTCTGAAAAGGCTACTCTTCCTGCTTCAGGTAAGCTTCAACGTAATGGTGGGTATTTTCATATTCGTCCTTCAGGGTTTTTAGGGTAGTGACCACTTCCTGCTGTTTTGGATGGGAAGGCGTAAGGCAGTCTTTTAGTTCAGAATCCGAAACTGTTATCAGGATATACCATGATTCCCCTTCTAGCGTATAGGCTTCCTCCAGCATGGTCCCCTGATCCTGGCTGATCAGGACAGCATCAATAAACAGGGGGATCAGATTTACAACGACAGAACGCTTAGGCCGCTCGTGAAAAGACATGTAATAGGTATGTTCCCCTACCTTGAAGGGCAGATTTACTTCTATATCAGTATTCAAACGACCTAACTTCCAATACAGAAAACGATAAAACTCATCTGCATTTTTCTCATCCTCAAATACAAATGCATATTTACGTGGCAGGTCCCTTTTAAATCGTTTGGCCAGAACGATCTTATAATCCTTAATTTCTGGTGCTTTTTTAATAGGAATACAAGACCCTATAAGCAAAGGAAAGATGCAAATCAGGAGTTTTCTCATGTTAGTCGGTTTCCCTTTTAGACACAAGAATTGTACCAGCAATCCTCACGCTGAAAAGATCTTTTGGGATATTGATGAAAGCTTTCTAGATTTAATCGATCTATCCCAAAATTATGATCCAAAAAATCGACCATAAGTCGGCTCTTGCGGCTAAGCAACTTTATGAACTTTTTCAGGCTTCCTATGCAGTTGAGGCAAAATTACTGGGGGCTACTGATTTTCCGCCACTCAAGCGGAAGGTAGAAAGCTTTATGGAAAGTAGTAATGCCTTTTACGGGTACTTTAAAGAGGATTCACTTGCCGCTGTAACTGAAATCGATTCGGGTCCGGATTCCACGCACATCCAAAGCCTGGTGGTACATCCCAAATTCTTCAGGCAGGGCGTCGGGGGTGCCCTGGTTGATTTTGTATTGGATCACTATGATTCCAAAATGTTTACCGTGGAAACCGGGTTAAAAAACGAACCGGCCACGCAGCTCTATCTGAAACTGGGGTTCCGGGAAGTATATCAGTATGATACCGATCACGGGGTCAGGAAAGTGCGCTTTGAAAAAAAGGTATTGGGAGATTGATCGGAAAATTTTAGTAAATAAAATATTGCTAAATACAGTAACACCTAAATTTACGTTCGAAAAACTCCTGAATCTTGGGATGCTATTGGCACTGCTAATGTCGTTTCTATTCCCGGCATTTTACTAC
>JABDRK010000293.1 GCA_013041785.1 Eudoraea sp. | reverse complement strand
TTTCAGCCAGAAATCCCCCTTCATCCAGGGTCATGGCCGCATGTACGCCATTTTCCTTTAAATATTCCGCAATCTTTGCCGCCCCCCTGGGACCTCCTACCTCTTCATCATGGCCAAAAGCCAGGTAAATGGTTTGGGAAGGGGTAAAGGATTCCCCCAGCAATTTTTCTACAGCTTCCATAACAGCCATTAGCGAACCTTTATCGTCCATTGTACCCCGGCCAATAATATGGGTGTCGGTAATCTTCCCTTCAAAAGGGCCTGCCTCCCAGTCTTCGAGGGTAGGTTGATCAACAGGTACTACGTCCTGGTGCGACATCAGGATAATAGGTTTCTTGGAAGGATCCCTGCCTTCCCATTTGTACAACAAACTATAGTCATTTATTTTTTTTAGGCTGAGCTTTTCATGTACCAGTGGAAAGGTCTTTTCCAGATGCCGGTGTAACCCAAAAAAAGCCGTGGAATCAGGGATTGCATCTTCACTAAAGGAAACTGTTGGGAATTGTATAGCCCCAGAAAGGTTATTGAAAACGACATCAGAAATTTCCATCTTTTCCAATGGCTCTGCTGCCACCTGTTTTGAGGACAACATTAAGGTGTTGAATAGCAGAATACAAGCCAGGATGATCAAAATGGCCAATACAAAGTAGATGATTTTCTTCATAGGTAATGCTTGATAGATAGTGTTTAGCTGGTGTATTTAATTAATCCGAAGATACAGCATGAAGGCTGAATTTTGGATTTGAACTGCCTAAAATAAACAAATTGAATTCACAAATGCTAATCAGGTCTTTTGCCCAAAAACGGAGGTGAACAGGGATGCAGTTGGCGAAGTTGGTAACGGAAAAATAGATATAGCTGCTATAATATATGCTTATATAATATTCAAATGCCTATGCAGTTTCTATTTTGCTAGCCGTATCTAAACCGAGTTCCCTGATGCTGATCTGACGCATTTCTATCTTTCTGATCTTACCGGTAACCGTCATGGGGAAACTATCGGTAAACTTGAAATATTTTGGCACCTTAAAATGGGCGATATTCCCCTTGCAGTATTCGGTCAATTCCTCAGCTGTGGCCTGTTCGCCTTCTTTTAAAACCACCCAGGCCATGACCGCCTCTCCGTATTTGGCATCAGGGACCCCAATAACCTTTACGTCCCGTATTTTGGGATGGGTATAAAAGAACTCCTCAATCTCTTTAGGGTAAATATTTTCACCTCCCCGGATAATCATATCCTTGATACGCCCCACAATGTTGATATATCCTTCCCCATTCATGGTCGCAAGGTCTTCCGTGTGTATCCAGCGGGCTGAATCAATGGCGGATTTTGTTTGCTCTTCATTGTTCCAGTAGCCTAGCATCACGCTGTATCCCCGTGCGCAGAGTTCTCCCTTAGTTCCTAAGGGCACCACCTGTCCGGTATCCGGATCAATAATCTTCACCTCCAAATGGGGATGGACCTGGCCTACTGTGCTTATTTGTTTTACCAAAGGGGTTCCCATTTTGGTTTGCGTGCAAACGGGACTTATTTCCGTCATCCCATAGGCGATCTGCACATCCTGCATATACATTAACTTGTGCACTTTTTTCATGACTTCCACAGGGCAGGGTGCCCCGGCCATAATGCCCGTACGCAGGCTACTCAAATCAAATTTGTCGAATTCTGGATGTTCCAACTCCGCAATAAACATGGTGGGTACCCCATATAAGGCGGTTGCCTTCTCTCTTTGAACAGCCTGCAGCACGGCAAGGGGTTTAAACCCTTCACTTGGATAGATCATGGTAGCCCCATGTGTCATGCACCCCAGGTTTCCGAGGACCATACCAAAGCAGTGGTATAGAGGCACAGGGATGATTACCCGGTCTTTTTCTGTGAATTCCATGGTGCGGGCCACAAAAAAAGCGTTATTCAGGATGTTGTGATGGCTAAGCGTAGCCCCTTTGGGAAATCCGGTGGTTCCACTGGTATACTGAATATTAATCGGATCATCAAAACTCAACTCAGCCTGCCTTTTTTCCAGCGCTGATGTTGAGCATGCTTCAGCTTTGTCCATAAAGGCAGACCAGGCTAGCATTCCCCTGGGTGGCGTTTCCGAGAGGGAAACAACGGTTGTCAGTTCCGGTAAGATAGTCGCATGTAGCTGCCCAATTTTAGCATAGGCCAATTCGGGAGCCAGCTCGAGGATCATCTTTTCGTAATTCGAGGTTTTGAATTTGTCTGCGATGACCAGCATACAGCACCCGGACTGGTTTAGCGCATATTCCAACTCATGGATTCGATAAGAAGGGTTGATATTAACCAATATGGCACCCACCTTGGCTGTGGCAAATTGCAGGACCGTCCATTCACAACGGTTTGAAGACCAGATACCAACCCGGTCTCTTTTTTTTATACCTGATGCCAGCAGCGCTTTGGCACAAGTGTTCACCTGGGCATGAAGTTGGCTATAGGTCCATTTAATGTCCTGATGATGTACAATCAGGGCTTCATTATCCGGAAATTGGCTTACTATTTCGTCGAATTTATCACCAATAGTGATTCCAAGTAAGGGTTCACTACTGATACCAGAGGCATAACTGATTGCGGTCATAAATAGTATTAACGTTTTGAATTTAATTCAAAGATAAGGCAGCGCGATTGTAAATACTATTTGGACAAATCATTTGAACATGTGGTTATATGGCCAGATGTATTCTTTACCAAACCAGAATTAAACAACTTACAGGGGGACTCCTGATGGGAGCAGTACTTAAACAGACTGGGCAGGGAGTTTAACTATGATTTTAGCCCTGATTTCTAAGAAATGCCTTATAGCTTTTGAGAACAGCATAGATGGATTCACTTTCCAATTAACCGGATTAGGAAAGCATTGGAAGTGGTTAACCTCAGTGGATTAACCGCTGGCACCATTACGTTTCCTGATTTTTCTCTTATCGATAAGGTCCTTTTCCTCTTCCTCCTCATCACCTTTATTAGGATCTGTTTCGGCTGATTTATCAGTAGCCGAGCGCTCGTAAATTAAATCACTTTCAGAATCTGTGGTACAAGAACTTATAGGGAATAGAAAAAGGATGACAATAGCCAACAACGCCAATCTGGCGATTCGTGTAGAATTTTCCATACTAGTAAAATTTGAGACAATTCTAAAGTACCAAAAAGCAATAGCTATTGAACGGTAAAGGCGATTAAACGATAGAAAAGACCGATAAAATACCAAATCTCCGACCAAATGCAGGCTAATTAATTCAGTATCAATGTAATATAAATCCTACACTGGTCTGATACCCTAATATTCCGTAAATCCTTCATCCTTAGGTCCGGTGATCTTACAGCAGCCACACTACCAGAAAACCCAAGTAGGTACCCAGGGC
>JABDRK010000284.1 GCA_013041785.1 Eudoraea sp. | reverse complement strand
GTGTTCCACTGATATGCCCTGTTTGCCCGTTGATATAAAACGCGTATTCCTTGTTCTTAAATCGATACGCACTCAGGTAGATCGGTAGCAGGATATGCTTGAAGGTTTCTTCCGATAATTTTATGTCTGCATGGTGGATCCTTTGGGTATCCCCCCCAATGTCTCTGCGGATCCAGTTGTAAGCAATCTCCTTGGCTTTTTCAAAAGACCTGCGATGGCCTTCTTTCAGGGAAACTGTATATTTTTCAGTAACAAAACCGGAAAGATAGTCCGTATGAAAGGGAACCAGCGCTTTCGTATTCCAACTACCTATTTTATGGGGTACCTGCCCATTCCTGGATTTAGATGCACTTATGAGGATGTCGTCAACAAATCCGGATACCTCACCTGAAGCGGGAGTCCATCGGGTTTTTCTGACCTGCCTTCGTTCCATGCCTTTTTTAGTGCGAACCATACGGGTCTCATAATAGTAATCCCCCCGTTGCCCCTGATATCGGGCAAACATTTGGGCATCAAAGGTCCAATAGGGTATATAGACTCCGTGAATGGCCCCCGGATCCAGGGCAGCCCTTTTTAATTTATCAGGCGCAAACCACAGTTTTGCTGCCCATTTCCTGAACAATAACTGGGCGCGTTTACGGTCTAATTGAAAAGGAACCAGAGCCCCTGGTAGTATCCAACCTTCCTGGGAGATATCTTCCCTGATAAGAGGTTCCCCACAGTACACGCAATGCAGGGATTTGTAGTTCTCTTCCACATGTTGGTTGGCCCCGCAATTCTTGCAGTGGAGAAGCTCAATAGTTTCTGTATGTGCATGGCTGCCTACTACTTCCAGGTAGTGGCGGAGTTCCAGTTCCTCAAAACTACTCTTGGATTGCTCAATAAATTCTTCGTATCCGCAATACTGGCAAACCACATGTTGAGAGCCTGGCTTATATCGCAGTTCAGCCCCACAACTGGCACAGGATTTCTTTTTTTCCGATTTCTTAGTGTCTTCCATACCTGATCTCGGTTCCCCTGCCTTATTCCCTTTTATGATTACCTCCCAGGTGCGTGTTTAGGCCGTAGGTAAAGGTGGTGGTGTAGTCCCCCCCAGGAATCCTTTGAGTTCCTCGATGTCTTGCAAGGGTGACCAGCCGGACATACCTGGTTTCCAAATAAGTGAATCGCGATTAATGGTTCGGTTTGCAAAAAGTTCCTTAAGTCGCTCAAAGGAAACTGGCCCCAGGGTCTGGCCATTAACGGCGTAGTGGTACAATACCTGGGCGGGAACTGGAGGAGGTGTTGTTGCCGCTCCCTGTACTGGTGCTTGTTGTACAGGCGCAGCCTGCCCCATCATGGATCCCATCTGCTGGGCGAGGATTAGTCCCATGCCCATACCCATGCCTGCTCCGGCTGTTCCGCCTTCATTCCTGGCGGCAGCCTCCATGGCCTTCGCTGCTTTGAATTGTGACAACTTGGACATATCCAGCTTGTCTAATCTGCTGTACTCAAAAATCTCCTTTTTTAGCTCCTCTGGCATGGAGACATTTTCTATATAAAACTTCTCAAGTTCAATTCCCACCCGGCCAAATTCGGGCTGCATTACTTCCTGGCAGGTTTCAGACAACTCACTGGTATTTGCAGCATAAAGTTCAATGGGCAGATTAGCTTCCCCCACCGTATCCGTAAAACGGGTGACTATCAGGCTTTTTAAGTGTTCGTTTACTTCATAGTTCGTAAAATTGCTATCGGTTCCCACAACATCCACCACAAACTTTCCCGGATCGTTAATGCGGAAACTATAGGTGCCAAATGCCCGAATTTCGGTCAGGCCAAAACGCTCATCACTTAACATCACCGGATTTTTTGTTCCCCATTTTTCGTCAGGAAAGAGCCGTGTATTAACAAAATAGACCTCTGCCTTGAAGGGGCTGTTAAAACCATACTTCCAGCCTTTCAGGGTAGCCAGTATGGGCAGGTTTTTGGTGTTCAGGGTATAGGTTCCCGGGGTAAACACATCAGCAAGCTGGCCTTCACTGACAAATACAGCGGATTGCCCTTCCCGAACAATTAGTTTGGCTGCATTTTTAATTTCGTTCTGATACCGTTCAAAACGATGAACAATCGTATCATTCGTGTCATCCAGCCACTCTACAATATCAATAAATTCGTGGCTTAGCTTTTTCTTTATTTCATCAAAAAGACCCATTTCAATATTCAATTTAAAGAGCTAAAAAGGTAGTGATTTCCCCATTAGGTAACAAGGCATCGCATACTTAAATAAGCTATACTTCCTGGGTCAAAGGCTATAAAACTTGCCGGTGCCCACAAAACTGTTTAATTTCGAATATCAAGCATCTGTAATGAAGAAGGTTTATTGTATTGGAGAGCTACTTATTGATTTTGTGGCAGAACGGCAGGGGAATGACCTGTCAAAAGCAATGGAGTTCACCAAAAAAGCTGGCGGAGCTCCGGCCAATGTCTCCTGTGCAATTTCAAAACTAGGCGGAAGAAGCGCCTTTGTGGGGTGCATAGGACAGGATCCTTTTGGTAGCTTCCTCCTGGATGTGCTCGAGTCCAATCATGTTGATTGTTCTCTGGTTCAACGCTCAGAAATCTTCACTACCCTGGCTTTTGTTTCCCTGGCGGAAGACGGCGAGCGCGATTTTGTTTTTAGTCGGGGGGCCGACAGGGAGCTTAAGTATATCCCGGCGGTTAAAAAGGAATTCAAAGGCAACATGATCCATTTTGGTGCTGCCACAGCGCTATTGGGTGGCCCGCTGGAAGAAGCTTATGGCCGGTATTATTTTGATGCCCTTACCCAGGATATTTTTATCAGTTTCGATCCCAACTATCGCGGCGATCTCTGGAAGAACCGGAGCGAGGCGTTTGTAAAAAAGTGTCTGCCCTACATTGAGAAAGCCCATTTGTGTAAATTTTCACTTGAGGAAGCCCAACTTATCTCTGGTGAAAAGGATTTGGACAAGGCCTGTGATGCCTTACATGAAATAGGCACACAATTGATAACGATAACCCTTGGTGCAGAGGGAACCTATATCAGCTCTCCCGAAAGGAAAAGCACTATCCCCAGCATCCCGGTTAAGGTGATGGATACCACGGGCGCAGGCGATGCGTTTATAGGCTGCCTGCTATACCAAATTTCGAATTTAGAACATCCAACCGCTATTGGGAGCGATTTTGCCTTGCTCGAAAAAATGGTAGCCAATGCCAACAAGGCCGGTGCTATTACCACCACGCATTACGGCGCGATAGAGTCGCTGCCCACAAAAGGTGATTTAGATATCTGATATGAACCAGGCAGCACTCCACAAATATCTTTCCACGGAACAATTAACCGACTTAACAAAAGCAGATCCTTCTACCCTTTTCAGACAAAGACTGAGCACCAACCTGACGCTCATCCAGGATTTATTCTTTACCCTGTACCCCCAAACAGCACACGAGCAAGCTTTCCATAAATTGCTGGATCTCCTTCCAGAACTGTTTTCCAGCAGGCCTGAAGCATTACAATACCTTGATTTAGAAAAATTGAAAACCGGAGACTGGTACCTTTCTGAACAAATGGTGGGCATGCAACTCTATGTAGATCACTTCAACAAGGACCTGAAAGGACTCCAGAACAAATTGCCTTATCTGCAAGACCTTGGGGTGAATTTTTTACACCTTATGCCGATAACAACCAGGCCCAAAGGGGAAAGTGATGGGGGGTATGCGGTTAACGGATATACCGACATTGACGCAAAATACGGCACCCGTAAGGACCTGGCATCGCTTACCAAAAAAATGAGGAAGGAAGGGATGTACCTCATGCTCGATTTTGTTGTAAACCATACTTCCAACGAATATCCCTGGGCAGTCAAGGCCCGAAAGGGATCCAAAAAACACCAGGAATATTACTATACCTATGCAGACCGGGTAGTACCTGATGAATTTGAGAAATCCCTGCCAGAAGTGTTCCCTCAAACATCGCCGGGAAATTATACCTATGATGAAGAAATGGAGCGCTGGGTAATGACAGTTTTCAATCATTTCCAGTGGGATTTGAACTATACCAATCCGGAGGTGTTCATGGCTATGCTCAAAAATCTTGTTGAGCTTGCCAATTTGGGCGTGGATATCGTGCGATTTGATGCCCTTGCCTTCTTGTGGAAAAAATTAGGCACCATATCCCAAAATTTGCCGGAAGCCCACCGCTTGATTTCACTCTTCCGGATGTGCCTGCAGGTAATTGCTCCGGGGGTTATTCTGCTCGCCGAAGCCATAGTTCCTCCTCGTGAAATCATGAAGTATTTTGGTGAAGGCCTGTACCGGGGGAACGAATGCGAAATAGCTTATAATGCGACCTTTATGGCACTGCTCTGGAACAGCATCGCCACCAGGGAAACGGTTATGATGCGCAAAAGCCTTGAAGATATTGCGGACAAACCGGAAGCATCTA
>JABDRK010000238.1 GCA_013041785.1 Eudoraea sp. | reverse complement strand
CTCAGAATGGGTTTATAAACAAAGCCCTGAGGGCTGGTGTTGGGGAAACCTTCAAGGAAGGGGAGCAGCTGGTTGGGATAATGCCATCTGATTATGAGATGGCTGTTGAAACCTTTGTTGAGCCTATTGACCTGCCCCTGATACATCTGGGTGAAAAAGTGCGCATACAGTTTGATGGATGGCCGGCTATTATCTTTAGTGGATGGCCAAATGTTTCATACGGAACCTATGGGGGAGAAGTAGTAGCTATAGAGACCTTTATCAGCAAAAACGGAAAATATCGGGTGCTTGTGGCACCAGATCCGGATGATCATCCCTGGCCTGTGGACCTCCGTGTAGGTTCCGGGGCGAATAGCCTGGCACTGCTGGAAGATGTCCCCATTTGGTTTGAACTATGGAGGCAGCTCAACGGCTTCCCTCCGAATTATTATCAACCGTTTGACACCAACAAAACGGCAGAAAAATAACAATATGAAGCGTATTGCTTTCTTATTTATCGCATTGTTGTGCCTGTTTGAGGGAACGGCTCAGGATACCCTTGTACTTAATTTTAGGGAGTACCTGGGGTATGTGAAGAAGTATCATCCCATTGCACGGCAGGCTGAACTGCAGATTGGTGTGGGCCAGGCCAACCTCATGAAAGCCCGTGGTGGTTTTGATCCTAAATTGGAGGTGGACTATGAGCGAAAGGAGTTTAAAGGCACCGAATACTATGATCGCCTTAATGCCACCTTTAAGGTTCCCACCTGGTTTGGGATTGAGCTGAAAGGGAACTTTGAACAAAATGAAGGGGCCTTTCTCAATCCGGCTGAAACTGTTCCCACCGATGGCCTTTACAGTGCTGGGGTATCGGTACCCGTAGCCCAGGGATTGTGGATCAATGATCGCATGGCCACCTTGCGCAAGGCAAAGTTTTTTCGGGAGCAAACGTTGGCCGACAGGGATTTGGAGATTAATGCTATTTTGTTTGAGGCATCCAAGGCGTATTTTGACTGGCTACAGGCGTATCGGGATCGTAAGGTATATGAAAATTTTCTGACGAATGCGCGGATCAGATTTGAGGGGATTAAAAAAAGTGCCCTGGCAGGTGATCTGGCTGCCATTGATACGGTAGAAGCCAAAATAGCCATGGAAAACCGACAGCTCAGCCTGGAGCAGGCTAAAGTAACCTACTTCAATAAATCCCTTCAATTGGCAAATTTCTTATGGTTGGCCGATAATGTTCCGGTAGAATTACAGGAAAATGTTATTCCGGATATCCGATTGGATGAGGAGATCGATATCGCACTTGAAATTGGGGATGCCCCACTGGACAGCTTTACGCTGGAGAACCACCCCAAATTGCTTTCGCTGGATTTTAAGGTGCAGGGTTTGCGGGTAGATAAAAGGCTTAAAGCAAACAGATTGCTTCCCCGGATAGACCTGGAATACAACTTCCTTACTGAAACTCCGGAACTCATGAATTCTTTTGTAACCGATGAGTACAAAGGTGGGGTTAACATCAGCCTGCCGCTTTTCCTGAGAAAAGAACGGGGTGACCTGAAACTGGCTAAATTCAAGCTCAGGGATGCTCAATTTGAGTTTGACAATGCGGAGGTGGAGATTCGCAATAAGATTCGGGCTATTTACAGGGAACTGGATTCCTTTGAAAGCCAGAACCAGCTGATTACCTCTATTGTTTCGGATTACAATACCCTGCTTGCTGCAGAAGAGCGAAAATTCAGTTTTGGGGAAAGTTCCCTTTTCCTGATCAATTCCCGCGAGAGCAAGCTCATTGAGGCCGAATTAAAACGAAATCAGGTCCAAAACAAATATTTTTCAGCCAAGGCCAAATTATTCCGCAGCCTTGCCATTAACCCACAAAGTCTGTAAACCGTTCTGAACGCCGGTGTGAAAAAGCAGATTATGTAAGGTTTTAAATATCCCTGCTACTATCTTTGCTGATACAAAGATTTTAACCATAATAAATGAACACAAAAGTAGAATTAAAGGTGCAGGATCTTATTCAGAAGGTCGTGCCCCAGGCAATGTCCTATAAAGCTTATCGCAGCCTCGTAGAGGACCTGGCCAGTGCTGGAGATACCACAGGTGAAATTAAATCGGAAGCTCTGATCAATTATACCCAATTGAACAACAGGCGGATGAGACGATGGGATAAAACCCTGAAATTAAATGAGGCTCAAATACAACAAATACTAGCTTTTAAAGGGAAGGTTACCTGGTTGGTCCTAACTGAAAGCTGGTGTGGGGATGCGGCACCCAGCCTTCCGGTAATGAATAAAATAGCTGAACTACATTCGGGAATAACGCTTAGGATTGTTCTCAGGGATGAGCACCTTGAACTTATGGATCAATTCCTGACCGCCGGAACGCGTTCAATACCCAAGCTTATTATGGTTGATGAAGATACCCATCACGTGCTGGGAGAATGGGGTTCGAGGCCTGGCAAAGCCACAGCAATGGTTGAAGCCTTTAAAAAAGAGCACGGCACACTAACCGCCGAGTTTAAGGAAGAGCTGCAAGGGTGGTACAATAAGGATAAGGGTAAGGATATTATTGAAGACCTATTGGGCTTACTTACTTTGAAAGATGTACGTGATGGTTCCGATCTGTGACGCTTTATCTGAGGTATCAAAACGCGCGCGGAGGGCATAGGTAATGGCATTATCCACCAGGCAGCCATTGGCCGTATTAGAGCTTTTACTGTTATAAGTTGCTTCTTTCACATAGCCGTAGGCATCTACTGTGATATTGATCACTACCTTTCCTCCTTCAATACAGGTATAGATGGGCGGGGGGAGTTCGTAGCTATTTCGATCCACCAGGGAGTAGGATACCGAGGTACGCTTATTCTCCAAATTCCTGGTAAATTCTTGTTTTTTGGCCTCTAATTCATCTAATTTTTGCTTATTAAGTTCCCTTTGCCTGAGGATCTCCTTGAGATTTGCAGAATACCCATTTTCTGAATTCAGGAAGTCACGGGCTTCCTCCGGGTCCATTTCCGCTGCTTTTTCCTGAAGGATTTCTTCGAGCGTTTTTAAAGGTTCCGGGTATTCAACTGAGGGTTTGGCCGTCTCATTAGAAGCCATGTGGCTTTCTACAGGGTCTGTATTCTCGAGCATTTCCCGTAATCGTTCTTCCTCTTCCAACAAGGCTTCAAGTTCCTCATCAGCAAGGCTCAACTCAATCACGTACTCGTCTTCCTGTTCTGCCCCCAGGTGCAGGTTGAATAGTATCAGCACGACTATGGAAAGGGAGAAAGCTGTGATAAGTAATGAAAGCTGACTACGATTTAGGTTCATTGCGCTACTGATGAATTATCTTGTCTTTTTTCCCGGGTTGAAATTTTTAATATTCAGGAAATCGGACCTTCAATTTGCAAATTTTCCCTGAATTCAACAGGAGATATCCCATTATTTACGTGATAATCACCTATTTTGGTTCTCCTGAGTTCAGAGAGGTACCCGCCACTTTGAAGGGCAATACCAAAATCATAAGCAAGGGAACGGATATAAGTCCCTTTGCTACACACTACTCTGAAGTGTACTTCAGGCATATCAATTTTGGTAATTTCAAAGGCTAATATTTCTATCTCACGTGGTGTTATAACCACTTCTTTTCCTTTTCGCGCATATTCATACAGCCGTTTGCCTTCTTTTTTCACCGCAGAAAAAACCGGGGGTTTTTGGGAAATTTTCCCTACAAAGCTCCGGGCTGTTTCCCTGATCAGTTTTTCAGTAATATGGTCGACAGGGAATTTCTCCGTGATTTCGGTTTCAAGGTCGTATGATGGTGTTGTGGCTCCTAAGGTAATTGTTCCGGTATATTCTTTCACCAGGCCCTGCAATTCAGGGATTTTCTTGGTGAATTTCCCCGTACAGATCAACAGGAGTCCGGTTGCCAGGGGATCCAGGGTGCCTGCATGTCCAACCTTGATCTTTTTTAGCTTGAATTTTCTGCTTATCGCCCAACGGATGGCATTAACGGCCTGAAAAGAACTCCACTCCAGGGGTTTGTCTATCAGTAGTAACTGCCCTTCGAGGAAATCTTCTTTTGTTTTCAAGACGCGTTTATTTTCAATTGAAGCAGCAAGGTTTCTCAACCTTAAACCGTTAACTCAGGAAACCATAACCAATTGCCAGCAAGCCAACAAGCAGGCAGTACAGGGCAAAATAACTAAGTTTACTTTTCTTAACAAGTTTAATCATCCAGGTACAGGCCAACAGGCCTGCGAAGAATGCGGCAATGAATCCTGTGCCCAGGGTAATCAGGTTATCGTCTTCAAGGGAGATATCACCGCTCAGGATATCCATGCCCATCTTTCCCACAATCAGGGGAACAACCATCAGGAATGAAAAACGGGCCGCTTTTTCCTTATCCACCCCCAGCAACACCGAAGTAGAAATAGTGGCCCCGCTACGTGATATTCCGGGCAATACTGCGATAGCCTGGGAAATCCCAATTATCAATGCATTTAGATAGGACACTTTTTTCCCGGTATCACGGGCACGATCTGCCAGGTAAAGCAAAAGGGCCGTGATAATCAGCATATATCCAACCAAAGGGATATTACCGCTAAAGAATTGCTCCATTTGTTCCTCAAAAAGCAGCCCCAATAAAGTGGCAGGGATCATAGAGATCACAATTTTCAGAGAGAATCGGGATTCCTCGTTCCCGGAAAATTGAAACAGGCCTTTTAAAATTTGGAAAACATCTTTTCGGAAAACCACCACGGTACTCAAGGCCGTGGCAAAATGAAGCACTACGGTAAACAGCAAACTTTCCTGTGGAATAGACCGGTCACCGAGCAGAGCCTTGCCCAGTTCCAGGTGACCGCTCGAAGATACCGGAAGGAACTCAGTAAGCCCCTGAACAATCCCCAGGATTATGGCATCTAATGTGTCCAATTATTTAGACTTCTTCTTGTGGGGATTCAACAAAATAGCATAGACCTCAATTCCCAGTCCAATAAGAACCAGGGTGGGTGCCAGACGTATGCGTCTGAAATTATAGATGTCCGGATTAAAGACATTGGGATCATCACTTCCGCCTCCACTCATGAGAATAAACCCCAGAGCAATAAAAGCCAACCCGATAAACATGAACAGGTAGTTCCTTTTCTGAAAAATGAACTCAGCTTTTGGCTTTACCTCCTGTTGATTTTTCTGTTTCTTCATTTGCCAAAATTAATAATATAAATCGTCTGTCCTAAGATTTAGGAAGCGTTGGGTCGCGAAAAAGGTGCTGATCAGGGAAATAAGTATCCCCAGGAAAAATACCCCGGCAAACAAGATAGCCAGCATGAGGATATCCTGAATAAGATTTAATTCCGGAAGGTTCAGATCAATGTAATAAAGCACCACCCCAAGAGCAATCAGGGCGATAAGCGCTCCCAGCATCCCTAATTTCATATTCGTCAGGATAAAGGGTTTCCGTATAAACGTCTTGGTAGCCCCTACCATTTGCATGGTTTTAATTATAAAGCGTTTGGAATAAATAGAAAGCCGTATGGAACTATTGATGAGCAGGACTGCTATTAGTGTAAATACCGCACTGGCTATCAGGATCCAGAAACTGATCCGCTTTACGTTTTCAGTGAGCAGAGCAATCAGGGGCTGATCATAACTAACTTCTTCCACATAGCTCAGGGTATTGAGTTCTTCGGCTATAACCTGTATCCGATCTGTATCGACAAAATCCGCATTAAGTTGCAAGTCGACAGAATTTTTAAGGGGATTGTACCCGAGGAAATCAATAAAATTTTCCCCAATCTCCTCGCTGTGGATTTCAGCAGCTTCTTCTTTGGAAACAAATTGGGTTGCCTTGGTGTATTCGGCCATTGCCAGCCGCTTCTCCAGCTGATCTATTTCAACGGGTTTGGCCGAATCCTTGAGAAATATAGTAACCGTGATCTGTTCCTTAAAGTGATCGGCGAGTTTTTGGGTGTTCAGGACCAACAGGCCCAGTATCCCCAGAAGAAATAAAACCAGAGCAATACTGAGCGTCACCGAAAAATAGGATGTGATTAATTTGCGCCTTTGGAAGCGGTCAAAAGATTTACTCATAGCTCCTTATGATGCTGTAAAAATAGGAAAGTAAATCGAATAAACTTATTTTTACAGCGGATTGGAAGTCCGTTACTGTAATACCTCAGCAAGACCACAGATACGCAAAAGATATGAAGTATAACTTCAGGGAAATAGAAGCCCGCTGGCAACAGTATTGGGCCGAAAACAAGACTTTTAAGGCAATTGATGACCCCAGCAGGGAAAAGTACTATGTGTTGGATATGTTTCCCTATCCCTCAGGTGCGGGCCTGCATGTTGGTCATCCCTTAGGGTATATCGCCAGTGATATTTGTGCCCGGTATAAAAGGCATAAAGGCTTTAATGTCCTGCATCCTATGGGTTTCGATTCTTTTGGTCTTCCTGCGGAACAATACGCCATACAAACCGGCCAGCATCCGTCCATTACCACGGAGAATAATATTAAGCGATACCGTGAGCAAATGGATAAAATCGGGTTTTCCTATGATTGGGACCGGGAAGTGCGCACTTCAGATCCGAAATATTATAAATGGACACAATGGATATTTATCCGGTTATTTAATTCCTGGTATGATCAGGAAACGGATAAGGCAGCGCCTATAGACCAACTATGTAGGCGCTTTGAGAAGGAGGGCAATGCAGCCCTAAAAGCAGCCTGCGACGAGGATACACCCACATTTAGCGCAAAAGAATGGAATTCCTTTTCGGAAGCGGAAAAACAGAAAATCCTTTTAAAATACAGGCTGACCTATCTGGCTGATACTGAAGTTAACTGGTGTCCTGCTTTGGGAACGGTTTTGGCCAATGACGAAGTTGTGAACGGGGTTTCAGAACGAGGTGGCCATCCCGTGATCCGAAAAAAAATGACCCAATGGAGCATGAGGATTACGGCCTATGCACAACGGCTTCTGGATGGTCTGGAAGGGATCGACTGGCCACAGTCGTTGAAAGATGCCCAGTCTAATTGGATCGGCCGTTCAGAGGGGGCTTCCATTCATTTTGAAACCCTTCCATCGGAAAAAGATAATTCAATCCATGCTATTGAAGTCTTTACCACCCGGCCAGATACCCTCTTTGGAGTTAGTTTTATGACCCTGGCTCCGGAGCATGAATTGGTGTCTCAGATTACCACGGAAGCGCAAAAGAAAGAAGTGGAGCACTATGTAGAGGCCACAGCCAAGAGATCGGAGCGCGATCGGTTGGCTGATGTAAAACGAATAACAGGGGCATTTACCGGGGCATATGCCGTGCATCCTTTTACCGGAGCGCATATCCCGATTTGGATAGGGGATTATGTACTTGCGGGATACGGGACCGGAGCGGTTATGTCCGTTCCCTGCGGGGACCAGCGCGACTATGATTTTGCAAAACATTTTAATATTCCCATTCCGAATATTTTTGACGGGGTTGATATCTCCGAAGCTGCTTTCGCGGACAAAGCCAATACTAAAATTGCAAATTCCGAATTTCTGAATGGACTGGATTATGTTAAGGCTACCAGAAAAGTAATACAAGAACTGGAAAAGATTGGCAAGGGAAAAGGTAAGATCAACTATCGACTGCGGGATGCGGTATTTAGCCGACAGCG
>JABDRK010000237.1 GCA_013041785.1 Eudoraea sp. | reverse complement strand
CGTTTAACCACCTCATGTTGATTCACCTTTTTGATTTTTTCCAATGGCGTAATCCATTGGGTGGCCACTTCAGCAAAGGCCTTATCCGAAGTTTGTTTTTCCAATCGGATCCCCAGGGAATCCAATTTGGCATAAGAACTCAACAAGCCATCGTTGACTGAGATCTCAAGCATATATTGCGCAAGGCTAACACCGCTTTCGGGATCAATATAGGTATGGGCCTGTTCGAATTCTTTAAAATCGAGCGCATCGTAATAGGCTGAAAGTACATTTTCAGGCGAATACTGGGCACGCTGGTCCAGGTAAAAATGATAAACCCCATAACCGGTGATCATCAAAATCAGTATTGCCCATATCTGGTTTGTGTGGGAAAGCCTGGCTGAAAAATGCTGGTAAGCCTCGGCAAAAGATTCATAAATGGGTTCCTTGTATTTATCGGTTTTTAGTGCTCGGAACCAGATTGGCTGAATATTGAGCAAAAAAGCAATAATCACGGTAAGGAAGGGGATAATTCCCCACATTAGCTTTAAGGGCAGAGACACATCCTCTTTAGGTAGAATATTAGCCAGGGGAGGCACATTTGCCTTTTCCCAAACCATTATACCATTTTCCAATTGCTGAAGCCGTTGCCAGCCACAGAAATACAGTATAGGGTCATAAAATTTATCGTTGGAAAAAATATATTTCAGGTTGTACTTCTCCGGGACGGTTAAAAACTGCTGAAGAGAACCTATCCCCTCCACGCCTTTAAATTTCGAATTTTCAAGGCGTTCAATTGCACGACTGGTCAGTTCCGGAAGCCTGCGTGCCGAATGGTAATTCCCATCCACAGTGAGTGCATTGGTCTGGGCAGAAAGCCAGGCCATCTGGTCTCCAAAGCCCAGGGTTAAATACCGCCACTGATCATGCTGGTCCTGGTTAAGGAAATTCACCAGGGGTAACATTTTGATTTTGGGAGGTTGGGCTGGCCGAAAATACCCCAGGCTCATTGTAAAAACGACCATAAAAACCAGGGTTGTCAATAAGAACCCACTGATTATTTTTGGAAACACAGAACCGTAACGTTCTTGCAGAAAGGTTTTCAGATCCCCCTCAACAAGCCGATACACCAATTCCCCGAAAAGGGGCAGGGCCATGATGGTAGCCCAGAGGGTAAACCGGTCTAGGGTTAGGATATTGAAAGCATTTTCCCCCAAAATAGCCTTCGGTATCGGGGTAGTTCCCCCGGTTCCCAGCAGGGTCAACAGCGAAATAGAGAGTCCGAAGAAGAGATAACGCTTGCTGTAAAAACGATAAAAAATATAAGGTAACAACAACAAGAGAACACCCCAGGGAATAAGGAAGAATACCAGTCCGGAAGAGGTGACCTCGAGGAAATTATCCCGGGAACCGTGTGGGATAGGAACCTGGGTTATGGGGTTGTTTTTGGTATTTATCCAGTAAGGTAATATGCAGGTTACGATCAGCAGCAGGGACCCCATTCCGAAACCGATGATTCTCATGAACATCGCCCTAAAAGCGAGCAGGAAGGAACCAAAAGTAACATTTCTCAAACCACCGGTCTGTTTGCCGGCCTTGTCCATTATGGCCATCCCGATCAACGGAAAAATAAAAAAGACCATTCCAAAGATTGGAGTGACGTGGTGAGAAGTAACCGTCACTGCAATCAGGGAAAGTGAGGTAAAGAAATACCTGTATTTCCCGGTTTTCAACCAGAGGTAGATTTCAGGTAAAGCATGGAGCAGGACAGACAAGCCTATAATACTGGGAAGCTGTCCAAACAGGTGTAGTGTTTCTATAAAAGTAGAGGAGGCAACAGCCAGCAATGCCGCATAACCGGCAATCCTGCGATTACCTAAAAGCAAATGGCTAAAGCGGTATACCCCGGTAATGAAAAGGACTATTCCCAGAAGTGCCACGGTATACATTCCAAATTTAAGCCCCCCGATAAAGCTCAGCAGGGCAATTGATTGGTGTACAAGAGGTGGATAGGACATTACGGTAAAACCAGTATACCACCGATAATCCCAGGGATCAAACCAATTTTCTGCGTAATGATCTGCAAAAAACAGGTGGATCAGCGCATCATAGGTTGATTCAAGGGTAAAGAACAAGGCGGAACCATGAAAAACAAGGCCGGCAACAAGGGCCAAAATCAGTATGGTATTGGTGCGTTTCACTTGGGCGGTACTGTAGGAAAATATAACAGTATAAAAGTAGATATATTGTAAAAATACTTCGCAATCAGCCATCTACGGAAAACAACCATTCGTCTACAGTAATTGCCTGCTAAACAAGACGAGCTCTTTTTTTAGGCAAACCGCACTTAGATTTGTTCAAAATTCCGGTCCAAAAAAGGTTCCGGGATATTAACCAAAAGAAGCTTAACCTATGAAGATTTTAGCAATTGACGACCAGCAACTCATCTTGCTGTCATTAGAAAAACGACTTTCAGAACTTGGATATGAGGTTCTGACAGCTACAGGAGGACAGGAAGGAATTCGAGCCTTCGAATCATTTAATCCCGATCTGGTATTATTGGATATCAACATGCCCGGAACCTCCGGATTGAAGGTAATTGAATATATACGGAACGAGAAGTCTTCCCAGGTGCCTATTATGGTAATGTCCGGGAATACTCAGGACAAAGTAATTGCAGAAGGTTTTAACCTGGGCATCACGGATTATCTTAAGAAACCCATGAGCCTTGAAGAGATTCAACTTCGAATCCAGAAGGCAATCGGAGAACCAAAGCATAATGCTAACACCGCCATCGAAGAAAAAAATCAGGTGTTGCAAAAATATTGCGTTGGTGTGGTTATCCCCTGTTATAATGAAGCTGATCGCTTATCGGAAACTGATTTTAAGGACTTTGTCAACAAACATCTGGGATATCACCTTTGTTTTGTAAATGACGGGAGTACTGACAACACCCTGGAAGTGCTTCACAAACTCCAGAAAGGGAACGAAAAAGCAATTAGTGTTTACAATTGTAAGAAGAATGGAGGAAAGGCAGAAGCAGTTCGCCAGGGGATAGCACACCTTTCCCAGGACCCTCAATTCGACTTTATCGGGTATCTGGATGCTGACCTTTCAACAGATTTGCGCGATTTTGACCAATTGGTACAGACCCTGGCCGATTCTGAATATAAAATTGTCAGCGGGTCCCGTATCCATAGGATGGGGGCAAATATTACCAAGGAATCGGCGCGTGCCGTCATCAGTAAAACCATCAACCTTATCATCCGGTCAATTCTGGGTATGAATTTCAAGGATACCCAATGTGGTGCCAAGGTTATGACGCGGGAAATCGCACAGCGAATGTTCACGGAAAAGTTTATTACCCGATGGTTATTCGATGTAGAAATTTTTATGCGGATGCGTAACTACTACGGTAAGGACAGCGTTCAACAATATATATGCGAACAGCCCCTTAAACGGTGGATACATGCCGATGGATCCAAGTTGTCCATGAAAGACTCGGTAAAGATCGTGGGTCAATTGGCACAGATCGCCATGCACTATAGGGGTCGCAAAAATGTTGCACAGCAGCAGACAACGAAAAACACTTCTGTTTCTGGAAACCATTTGCCGCAGGAAATGGGCTATTCATCAACAGGAAAACCACGCCTGACTTGAAATGATCTGATCCTGGAAGACCAATAAGGATATTTGAATTGTAATTAAAAACAAAACACATGAAATCAAAAAGATACCCAGCCAGCCCAGGTTTTATCGAAGTGGAAAATGCTCAGAATCTATACCAACTTTGCGAAGTGAGTATAAATCAAAACGAGATTATCCTCAAAATTCTGGAAACGGCATAGTTCCCAAGTCTTTCTCATGGAAGATGGAAAGGTTGTTCTTAACAGGGACAGCCTTTTTTTATCTGAGACTCTTTACTTGGATATCGTAAAAGGTATCTGCCTGCAGTCGTAACAGTTCCTCGGCTTTGGCTTTTTTATAGGCATAGACAGCTTCTTCCTCCTGGATTTCTCCATAGATTCTGTCATTCAATGCAACATCTGTAGCAAGAACGGCTCTCCTTTGTTTTACCTTTTGCATTACCCAGGTTTCCACGGCACTTTCCTGATCTTCCAACTTTAGATCATAAGGACCTTTTGGAGACAGGAGTTTTACCACTATGGGTGAGGTTTCAATAGCCAGGAAAAGCAAGAAAATAAAAAAGGAAGGAAACCAGGGGAGTGCTCCCAGGGCATTAATGCGTGCCATCAATCCATCAAACCCGTCTATTATGGGTTGTGAATCTACAACGGCTACCTGATATTCCTGCTGAAGGGAGGCAATCTCACCTTCAAGATTTGCTATTTTTTCGTTATTAGCCTGCTTTAATTCGCGGAGCTCCAGCAGGGTGGCATCATGTTTTTCCCGTTTTTCTTTGTAAACCGGACCCTTGCCAATAAGCAAGGTGCCTTCACGGCCTTCTGCCTCGGCTATATAGGTGTCATATAGCGCATTGGTTTCCGCTTCCTTTGCGGATATTTCAGCTTTCAGATTGGATATATCCTGATTGAGGCCCTCAATAACCGGAGTATACTGCAGGGCAATTTGATCTTTATTGGCCAGGGTCAGCGCATTTTTCTGTTCCAGCAGAACCTGGTTAATTTCTTTTTCGAAGATTTTCATTTCCAGGGGTTTGGAGATAACCACGGCAATGATTACCGCCAGGATAATCCTTGGTGTGGCCTGTAGGAATTCACTCCGGAAACGATCTCTTTTTTTAATGGTTGAGACAATAAAACGATCCAGATTGAAGATGAGTAATCCCCATATCAATCCGAAAAAGATTGCGGTATACACATTGTCAAAAACAGTGTACAGGGCATAGGCACCGGCAATAAAAGCCATTACCGCTGTAAAGAAAACGGTGGCTCCAATTCCAGCGTATTTGTTTTGTTCTCCTGGGGAGCAGGTATCCAAAAGGGTAGCATCGGCTCCGGAACAGAGCACGAAAAATCGTCGTATCATAATAGTGTTCGTTTTTGATTCTTGACTATTAGAACGCCGGTTCCTATGAATTGTTACAAAATCTTTCTAAAAGATTGGATTTTAACCTTTTCGGCTCATTTCAGAATAGTATTTATAGAAATACGGGATGGTTTCTATGCCTTTGAGAAAATTCCAAACCCCAAAATGCTCATTGGGTGAATGAATGGCATTGCTGTCCAGTCCAAAGCCCATGAGGATAGACTTGGTCCCCAGTTCTTTTTCAAAAAGAGCCACTATGGGAATACTGCCACCGTTGCGTTTGGGAACAGGTACTTTGCCAAAGGTGGTCTCATAGGCCTTGCTAGCCGCCTGGTAGCCGATACTGTCAATGGGAGTAACATAGCTTTCCCCTCCATGATGGGGGGTTACTTTTACCCGGACGCCTGCCGGGGCAATTTTCTTGAAGTGATTTGTAAAAAGATCCGTAATCTCGTGCCAGTCCTGATCGGGAACCAGGCGCATGGATATCTTGGCAGAGGCCTTGCTCGGGATTACTGTTTTAGCACCTTCTCCGGTGTATCCTCCCCAAATTCCATTTACGTCCAGGGTGGGACGTATGGAATTCCGTTCATTGGTGGAATAAGAAGTCTCGCCGTAAACCTCTTCGATGTCCAATGCCTCCTTATACGCCTCCAGGTTGAACGGTGCCTTCGCCATGGCAGCCCGCTCTTCTGCTGTTAGATCAACTACTTTATCGTAAAAACCAGGAATTGTAATGTGGTTGTTCTCATCATGAAGGGAAGCGACCATTTTGGCCAGGATGTTTATCGGGTTGGCTACTGCCCCTCCATATAACCCGGAATGCAGGTCCCGATTGGGACCGGTAACTTCCACCTCCACATAACTCAGCCCCCTCAGGCCTGTGGTAATAGAAGGGATGTCGTTAGCAATCATCCCGGTATCGGAGATCAG
>JABDRK010000232.1 GCA_013041785.1 Eudoraea sp. | reverse complement strand
CCAGATATTTCAGCTGATAACCCTTTTCCAATGCATCACGGGTAAACACATCCCACTGGTCAGCACTGTATCCCAGTCCGAAGAATCTTATGGTCTCTTCAGTGAAGCCGCGTTCTTTGAAATAGCTAAGCCCTATAGCCTTACCTTCCTCCGTGTTCCATAGGGTATCCGAAAAGAACTGCTGGGCATATTCGGAAACCAGGTACATGCTCTCCCGCTCATTGGCCTGTTCTTTCTGCTCATCGGTTTGCTGGGTTTCTTCAATCTCAATCTGATATTTCTTTGCGAGATATCGGATTGCTTCCGGGTAGGTAAAATGTTCATGCTCCATCAGGAAGGCCACTACATTCCCTCCTTTTCCGCTACTGAAATCCTTCCAGATTTGTTTTACCGGCGAGACCATAAAACTGGGGGTACGTTCATCCGTAAACGGACTCAGGCCTTTGAAGTTAGAACCGGATTTCTTGAGTTGCACAAAGTCTCCGATCACCTCCTCTACCCGTGCAGTTTCGTAAACCTGGTCTATAGTGGATTTTGAAATCACATTGAAAATATCAGTGAAGGCTAAAGTTAAAAAATAGCAGCGCTTTCCAAAAAGTTTCACCCACAATATTCCGGGTATTGCTTAAATTAGGAGTAGTAATTAGATATTGAGGCATGATTCTGTTTTTTGGAGTAAGACCGGGCAAAACCAGAACCCATAATTTGGAAGGGGTAACTTGTCCGTATTGCAACACAAAGGGACAAATGACTGCCAGCAGCACGCCAAGTTTTGTCCATCTTTTCTGGATACCCGTCTATCGTTTAGGCACCAACCTCATTGCCGAATGCACACACTGCAAAAGGGGTTTTTACAAAGAAGAATTTACCGCGGAAATGAAGCAAGTAGTCGCGGAGAATATTCGTAAATAGCAAACTGCCTTTTCGATGGAAAAGGCAGTTTAATCGTTTCCGGATATCCTAAAGATCAAATCGCAGACCCAGGGAGATGTTGCGTTGCTCCACCAGGGCATCTTCAAACAATGGATTCAGATCATATTTGATATAGAGCAGGGTCCCGCCAACCCCGGCATAGGCACTGAGTCCATACACCAAATTGCTTACGTTATAATCCCGGTTGAGTTTATCCTTGACGCGAGCCCCGTCAATCTTGTATTTCAATTTCTGTCGGACACCCATATTGAATCCACCATAACCTCCGATTCCGAAGCGGAACTGATTATCGATGTCATATCGGATCTTTTCATCTGTCTTTTTCACTTTGGAGGGTCCGAACTCAAAATGAACCGGAAACACCAGGTTATCCACGCGTAACTTGGATTTGTTAAGGTCAAAGGCAAACTCTTCTAATTCGGTCTGATCCCCGTTTAAAACAAAATATTGGTTATCCTTGGGTTTTAACCCATTGAATTGGAAGGAAAAGCCGTAATTAAGGCGCAGGAAATTGGATTTTCTGAATACCCGTGTACGCCAGGCCCAGCCCATTTCAAAGAAACGGCTGCCTCCAACTTTATAAGGGGAATCACTCAGCGACTGTCCCTCAATCAGGGCATTGTTAAAACCGATGGCTATGACAAAGTCGGAATAGGTACGCCTATCATATACTGGCACTTTGCCTTTATTACTAAACAACTCCAATGCCTCATCGCCAACATTGATGGTTAACCCAACCCCATCTTCTATTATCGACACTTCTTTTTTTGTTTCAAGGACATCCCCCTTATTACGTTGTAGCAGGGCAATTTGATTGTCAATGATGGCTATTCGGTCCTCAATATTGAGGGCACGCTTTTTTGCTGCCTTTTCCTTCAGGGACTTCGCTTCATCCTCCGTAATTTCCCCTCTTTCCATACGCTCCGCAATGGTTTTGACTTCGGCTTTCAGGGCTTCTTTCTCCTGTAGTGTGATCTGTTCCTTTTGTTTTTCCAGTTGAGTCACTTTTTCCTCATAGGCTTCCTGGGCGAATGAGAATTGCGCTATCACAAGGAAAATTGCATAAATAAGGTGTCTGCTGATTGTTTTCATAATGCTATTGATTTTTGATGATTGATGAATATACTCCTCCTGTACCCCGCAATTGGGGTATCGATTAATTCCTAAAATTTGATAATTAATTGTTTCTGTCTGCCAGGGCTGTACGGACTTTCATAAAGCCTGTTTTGAGGCGATCAAAGATCTGATCCCTGAACGATTGGTCGAGTTCCGTTTCCACTTCATTCAACAGGGCCACTGCATCCACAGTATTATCTGTTTTGAACAGCCTTTCCTTTAAAAGTTCATTTTGCGCCTTCCTGAGCAGGGAATCCACTTCCGCTTCAGTAAGCGCCTCGTTGTTAAGTTCCAATAGGCGCACTTCTGCCATTACTTCCGTGATTTTCTCCTGAATGAATACATCCTCCTTTTCCTCAACCGCCTCCGGAACCTTTCTTTCCTTTTCTTCGTTACTTGCTATTACCGTAGGCTGAAGCTGCTTATCACGCGCAGGCAACACCGATTTCTCCTCCTTAACAGCAGGGATTTGCCGGCTGCTTTGTTGCGTGGATGGCCGACTGGCAACTGCTTCCCCCTGCTCTGTTTCCAACAGCTCATTTGCCGGTTTCACCAACTGAGGAAGGCCTTCTGTACCATCTTCTTCACTTATAACCACCGGTGTGGGTGATACAGATTCCTGGTTAG
>JABDRK010000191.1 GCA_013041785.1 Eudoraea sp. | reverse complement strand
ACCCTGTATGATGCATATTCTTTATTCGGTGCCATATCCCTGGACTTAGGCAGTGCGAATCAGTTGTCTGGCTATGCCCTGCTGGCAAGGAATAGAAGGGGCAGGAGTGCTCCTATTACCGAAGAAGTATTTGACCTGGCGGGCAGGACATATAATCCTAACTGGGGCTGGATGGGAGGACGAATTCGGAATGCAAGGGAGCGGGTCATCGAAGAACCTATTTGCGGGTTTAATTATAAGTTGCAAACACAGGCATTAAAATTTAGGATAGGCCTGGCGTATAAATCTGGATTTCAGAATTCAGGGAGATTGGGGTACTATGAGGCGCCAAATCCAGACCCCACATACTACAGATATTTACCCAGTTATTATATAAACAATGAATTTGGGATCAATTTCAAAAGTGCACAGCAAGTTGCAGACGAATTTATAGGTAAAGGTCAAATTCCCTGGAATTCCCTATACCTCGCCAACAGCAATAATGCAGCGGGTAAAGCTTCTTATGTACTGTATTCCGATGTGATAAAAGGGAATACGTGGACTACCAGCCTGAATACCAACCTGAAAATTAGCCGGGCATTACAACTGGATTTTGGGTTGTCCTATAGAAACACAAGAACGAGTAACTTTTCAAGACTGGAAGACCTGTTGGGAGCTGCTTATCACCTGGATATAGATCCTTTTAGTGATACTAAAAACGACATGCAGGGCACACTACAAAAACAAAAAGGGGAACCCTTTGCCTATAATTACAGACTGCATTTGCGAGCGCTGGATTCTTATGTCCAATTGCAGCTAAACACCAAACACTGGGAAGCTTTTACAACTATGGGATGGGGATACAGAAGTTCCCAGAGGATAGGAGAATTCCAAAATGCGCGATATCCGGATAATTCCCAGGGCCCCGGTCCGTTGATGGCACATTCAGGTTTGGGCCTTAAAGGGGGATTCGGATACAAGCCCAATGGCCGGATTGCCTTTAATATTAATGGCTTATTTCAAACACGTCCTCCTTTACCTAAAAATGTATTTATCAATCCCCGGGATAACGATAACTTCATCACCTACAATATGCTTCCCACAGTAACTTCAGTTGAGGGCAATACCCTGATTCGCTTTCCCAAATTGATAGGGAGGATCTCGGGCTTTTCTACCTGGTTCCGAAATGAATCGGAGATTGGTTTCTATTATACGGATACCGGATTGGGATCTGATTTTGTACAAGAGGTATTGACCGATGTTTCCAAGGTTCACCAGGGCCTTGAATTTGGTTTGGAATACAAGCTCAGTTCAGCAGTGGCCTTAACTTTTGCCGGTACGTACAGCGCATATAGGTATGCGAACAATCCCGAGGCAAGTTTGCATTTTGATGTTTCGGAAAATGATCAAAATCCTATTGATCCTTCGGGAAGTATAGCCCTTGGGAAAGCGGAACTTAATGGAATTAAACTGGCCAGGGGACCCCAAAAGGCCCTCTCATTTGGAGTTTCCTATCGCGACCCGGATTTCTGGTTTGTCAGTGCCACCCTCAATCAGTTGGGGGACAATTATATGGATTCCGCTGTCCTGCCAAGAACGGAGAGCTTCTATCTCGATCCTGCAACCAGGGAAACAGCGACGAACATTGATAGTGAATTGGTATCAGGCATGTTAAAACAGAGTCCTTTACCAAGGGCGCACATTTTAAATCTTATTGGAGGGAAGTCATGGCTCATCAAGGGCAGATACCTCGGAGTATTTGCCAGTATAAACAACGTGCTGGATGCAACATTCAGGACCGGGGGGTTTCAACAAAGCAGAAACGGCCACTACGACCAATTTATAAAAGACAATCTAAGTACAAGGCCATCCTTTGCCCCTAAATATTGGTATGGCTATGGACGAACATATTTCATAAATCTAAGTCTGAGCTTTTGAGAGAAACAAGAAGGACATATGTAAAAAAAGTAGTTTGGTTTGTACGCTTAGCAGCTATATGCTTTGTTAACGTTACTTGTGATTTGGACCCCGAGTTTGAAAACCCTGACTTATGTGATACAAGTTGGACTCCAAACTACTCCTTCCAACAACTTAAGGGGTTGTACCAAGGGGATACCTTTAGGATACAAGAAGACTGGATTATTGAAGGTTACATTATTTCTTCAGATCTAAAAGGAAATTTTTTTGGAAGCATTCATATTCAGGACCATCCAAACAACCCTGCTGAAGGCCTTGAAATCCTTGTTGACATGCGGGATACCCACCTTTTTTTTCCTACAAGCAGAAAAATTTACCTGAGGACAAAAGGCTTATATCTGGGGAAGAGTAAAGGAAATTTCCAACTTGGATCAACATATAGCCTTTTTGGGGAAGATTTGGTAGGAAGAATTCCAGGGAAGCAAATTGCATATCACATGCTGCTGGATTGTACTGAGGACGCAATGGTTCAACCAAAAGAGGTCTCGCTGGAAACTATCACCCAGGAAAAAGCAAGTACCCTCGTGATTCTTGACTCCATTCAGTTTCTGGATAGCCAGGCGGGAATGCCTCTTGCAGATGAGGCTCAGGAAACCAAACGTCAGCTTGAAGATTGTTTTGGAAATAAAATAGATCTGGTAACCAGTGGTTTTTCTGATTTTGCCTCTGTAATACTTCCGGAAGGGAGTGGAAAAATTTCGGGGGTACTAATTAGTGAAAAAGACCACTTCAGGCTGGTAGTTCGAAACCTGAATGATATTCAAATGAATAATGAACGATGTGACAAGGGCCCTGATCCCATCACCTCGGACCAGATTTTGATATCTGAAATAGCAGACCCGGACAATAACAACAAGGCACGGTTCATTGAATTGTATAATGCAGGCGAAGTAGTTCTGAATTTAAAGGGTTGGACATTGGAGCGTTACACCAACGGGAATTTTGAATTGGGCTCAGTGATTGACCTTACCGGTATTGAGATGGCAGCCAATCAAGCCATAGCTATTGCTTCAGATTCAGTGGTATTTAAGGAAATCTATGGATTTGCACCCATAATGGAAGGAGGTGTTAATAGTGCTGCAGATTCCAACGGAGATGATAATTTGCTGTTGCGTGATCCTTTTGGAATGGTTATCGATCTATTTGGAAGAATTGGTGAGGATGGGTCCAGTACAGATCATGAATTTGAGGATGGTAGGGCATTGAGAAATCAGGGTATATACAAGGCTAGCTCTATATTTAATCCGGCACAATGGACCTTATATAATGATACCGGGCAGGCAGGGACCATAAATCAACCACAAACAGCACCGGGAGATTTTACCCCGGGGGAACATTAAACCGATAACGCGGATTTCAAATCCACGCTATCTGTGCTAACTAAGTTGTAAGCGTACATTTTCAAGGTCATTCATGGTCATGGGCTTAAGTACATAATTCTTAACCACCGGATATTGCTGAATCCTTTCCAGGTCTCGTGGATCTACCGAAGAACTCATGATGAAGATAGAGACTCCATTTAGCTCAAAACCGGGGGTATTACCCAGCTCTTCCAGAAATTCCCAACCATTCATTATGGGCATATTGAGGTCCAGGAATATCAAAGAAGGTAAATCATCACCGTTTTGCGCCATGTTTTTCAAATGATCCAATGCTTCCTGGCCGTTAGAGAAAACAGATAAATCTTCGTAGAAATCCATTTTTCGCATCACCCGTTTTGCACCATATACAAAAATATGGTCATCGTCAATCAGGCAAACATGGCTAATTTTTTTCATGGCTATGTTTTATCCATCTGCTTTTTTAAATGTCAAATGAAAGGTGGTACCCTCTCCTACTGCACTCTCAACTTCAATTCTTCCCTGCATGGCCTCAATCTGGTTTCTGGTAATAAATAGCCCTATTCCTTTGGCATCCTTATGGGTGTGAAACGTTTTGTACAGGCCAAAGATCTTACCTCCATGCCGTTCCAGGTCAATGCCCTGTCCGTTGTCCTGAAAGGACACCAGTACCTTATCACCTTCAGTTCTTGCCTTGATTTTCAGATGGGGCTTCCGCTCAGGGGACTTGTATTTCAGGCTATTGGTAAACAAATTCAGGAAGATGCTGTCCAGGTAAGCCGGGATGGCTTTTATTTTTATCGTCTTATGGATATCTATTTCACAGGTGGTTCCCTCTTCCTCCAGCAATAAGGCAAGGTTCTTAATCACTGCATTTATAGTGCCCAGGAGATTCAGGCCCTTAATCTTATCTACCGCTTCAGTTTTTACCTGAACTACCTCCGTGAGATGTGCAACGGTTTCATCAAGACTTTCTGAGGCTTCCAGAAGCATTTTAATTAAACGAACCCGCTCCTCTTCATCCTTTTCACCCTCCAAAAAGGAAGTAAGCATGGAAAGGTTGCTTGAGTGCGAACGCAGGTTGTGTGATACAATATGCGCAAAGTTCAACAGGCTGTCGTTTTGCTCGGTAGTTATAGACAGCAGGTTTTTCAATCGTTTTTCTGCCTCTCTGGAATCAGTTAGATCCCAATTGGCACCGATCATTTTTAGTGTATTACCATGAGCGTCGCGGGCTATATGCCCCATACTCCTAATGATCCGGACTTTCCCATTGGGCCATACTACGCGAAATTCCGTATCAAATTCCTTCGCGCCTTGCATGGCGAGTTGCACGCCTTCTTCCCGGACCATTTCCTTGTCTTCCGGGTGTAATGCAGCTTCAAAGGCCTCGTTGACTCCGGAAAAATCCGATTTACAGATTCCGTATAAGCTGTACATTTCATCGCTCCAGACTAACTCATTTTTAACGACGTCATAGTCCCAAATACCTATTTTAGCTGCTTGGGTGGCAATGGCCAGGCGTTCCGATACCAGTTGGTTTTGCAACTCCATCCGTTTTCTTTCATCAATATCCTGAAAGGTGCCCAAAAGACGTATACATTTTCCATCAATAAGTTCTGCTTCACCTTTGGCATGTACCCAACGTACATTTCCTTTGGCTGTTACGATGCGCAATTCGGTATCCCAGGGAGACCCATTGGCAATAGCATCACTTACCAATGCCGTGATTTTGTCCCGATCTTTCCCTTCTTTATAGAAATTAATCCCTTTTTCCAGGTCAGGGACATAATCCTGTGGCACCTCGTGGATTTCTTTGGTTACCTTGGACCAGTAAATCGTATTATTGACCAAATCCACTTCCCAGCCCCCAATCCGGGCTACGTCCATAGCCCTGCTTATCAATTCTCTATCTCTGTGAGATTCAGTAACTTCTTCGAAATGGATCATGAGCCCGCCAAATTGATCATTATCCCCGGTCCAATAGCTGAGCTTCCATTCATACCATTGGGGCAGAC
>JABDRK010000190.1 GCA_013041785.1 Eudoraea sp. | reverse complement strand
GTCCAGGGCTTTGTTATAGTTCCCATTCGCTTCATGTGCCACTTTCAGGGCTTCCTCACGAAGCAGTCCCTTTTCTTCCAGGGCCCGGGCAATAGCTTCTTCGGAAAGCGGAGGGAAATGCAGTATCTGACATCGCGATCTTATGGTTTGCATTACCTGTTCCTCATCCTCAACGATTAAAAGAATTACGGTTTTTTCCGGGGGTTCTTCTATCAGTTTTAGCAGTTTGTTTGATGCGGCGATATTCATCTTTTCAGCCATCCATACCAGCATCAGCTTATAGCCACCCTCATAAGACTTCAGAGATAGCCGTTTAACAATATCCTGGGCTTCGTCTACTCCTATCTGCCCCTGTTTTTTTTCTATTCCGATAAGCTGATACCAGTCGAATAAATTCCCATAGGGCTGTTCGTTTACAAACTGTCGCCATTCCGCCAGAAAGTGATTGCTAACAGCATGCGATCTGACCTTGTCCGTATTTGAAACAGGAAAAGCAAAATGCAAATCGGGATGGGACAAATGGGCACATTTGGTATTGCAGGCGTCTTCTCCGCCGGTATTTTCACCACCGGAATTCCGGCAGAGCAGATAGCGGGCATAGGCCAGTGCAGTAATGCGCTTACCACATCCTTCCGGGCCCACAAACATCTGCGCATGCGGAATGCGTCCTGCGTCCGCACTTTGCGTCAGGTGTGTTTTGATATGGCTCAATCCCAGAATGTCCTTAAAGAGCATATTTCAAATATAAGATATTTGCCCATCAGGAGCTGAATTAATTAAAGGAAGTCTTCGGCTTCCTCGCATAAATATTTACATTTGATTTTGCTAAAAATTTCGAATATGAAAACCATTGATGATTATAATTTCGAAGGAAAAAAAGCCTTGATCCGCGTTGATTTTAATGTGCCGCTGGATGCAGATCTGAACGTAACGGACACAACCCGCATTGAAGCCGCTAAACCCTCTATTATTAAAGTACTGGAAGACGGAGGCAGCGCGGTACTGATGAGTCACCTGGGCAGGCCTAAAGGACAGCGTGTTCCGGAAATGTCCCTTCAACACATTATTGACGCGGTGTCTGACATTATCGGGGTGGAAGTGAAATTTGTGGAAGACTGTATAGGCGAAAAAGCCGCTGAAGCCGCCAACAATTTAAAAGCAGGCGAGATCCTTTTGTTGGAAAACTTACGCTACTATCAGGAAGAAACACAGGGAGATGAAGGCTTTGCCAAGCAACTGGCCGCTTTGGGAGATATCTATATAAATGATGCGTTTGGCACGGCTCATCGCGCCCATGCCTCTACCACAATTGTGGCGCGCTTCTTTCCCGGGAAAAAGTGTTTCGGGTATTTGCTGGCTAACGAAATAAAAGCCATTGATAAGGTAATGCGATCCGGGGATAAACCCGTAACAGCCATTTTGGGAGGGGCTAAAGTTTCTTCCAAGATCACCATTATAGAGAACATCCTCGATAAAGTAGACCACCTTATTATCGGAGGGGGAATGACCTACACCTTTGTGAAGGCACAGGGCGGATCGATAGGGGAATCTATTTGTGAAGATGATAAAATGGAGCTTGCCCTTGACATATTGAAACAAGCCGAATCCAAAGGCGTGCAGGTACACCTCCCTACAGACGTACTTGCCGCAGACGCTTTCAGCAATGATGCCAATATCCGGGTAGTGCCTGTAAATGAAATTCCTGCAGGCTGGCAGGGCCTGGATGCCGGACCGGATACCCTGGCCGCATTTAAAGCGGTTATCCTTGTTTCAAAGACTATTTTATGGAACGGACCAGTAGGCGTATTTGAGATGGAAACCTTTTCCAAAGGAACCATTGCACTTGGACACTATATCGAAGAGGCGACCCAAAAGGGAGCATTTTCCCTGGTAGGTGGCGGGGATTCCGTTGCCGCGGTCAAGCAATTCGGTTTTCAGGATAAGGTGAGTTACGTCTCCACAGGGGGTGGCGCCATGCTAGAAAGCCTGGAAGGTAAAACCTTACCGGGGATTGCTGCAATATTGGCATAATCCTGCGTTATATATTTTAGTGGAGTGGTTCCCGGACCCCTGGTCCTGGAAAAATTTCCCATTCTCATAAAAAATCCTATTTTCGTTAGCCCCCACGGCTAAAGACATACGACTTATGAATGAAATCAGGAAATGGACGGTGATAGTATTTCTCCTTGGGGGAGGCTTGGCAATAAGCGCGCAAGAGGCAGGAGATGGACAGGAATTGCGCCCCATAAAGGCAGTGCAGCAAGGTATCAACAAGGATGTTTTTCCCAAGACGGCACTTCGGGAAAACCCACCGAAACCCGATGAGTCCAATGGCACGCAGATTGAGGTCAAAGGGACGATTGTAAACCAGAATAAGGCTTTGGCTTATGGGGATTACGACCTCAGCGCAACCTATGACAGCCTTTGGCTGGAAGAATTAAGCAAAAACAGTTCGTTGTATGCCGAAATCCAGGAAGTTATAAGTTCCGAGGATACCGATGTCACGGATTTGTCAGGTTGGGATACTGAAGTATTTAAAACCCGACTACAAAAACTCAACGAAAAAACACCCCTGGACATTTCCTACAATCCTTCGCTGGAAAATGTGGTCAAATCTTTCCTGCTCCGGAAAAAGGACCTTATGACGCGCATGATTACCGCCAGCCAGTTCTATTTTCCGATGTTTGAGGAAGCCCTGGATCGAAACAATATCCCGCTTGAAATCAAATATCTTTCCATTGTGGAATCCGCACTGAATCCACGTGCACGTTCAAGAGTGGGTGCTACAGGCCTTTGGCAATTCATGTACGGAACAGGCAGGATGTACGGCCTGGACGTAAACAGCTACGTAGACGAAAGAAGCGATCCTATAAAATCTACTGAAGCAGCCTGCAAGTACCTTTCCAAATTACATGACATTTTTGACGACTGGGACCTGGCTCTTGCGGCCTATAACTCAGGCCCGGGGAATGTCAACAAGGCCATCAGGAGGTCAGGGGGATATAAGAATTACTGGAATATTCGCAGGTATCTGCCTAGGGAAACTGCGGGTTATGTACCAGCTTTTATAGCTACCTACTATTTGCTTGAATACGCAGACGAATATGGAATCCGGGGTAAAAAGGCGGAAAGGCCCTATTTTGAAACCGACACGGTATCCGTAAAAAACCTGATCACTTTTGAACAAATAGCCAAATGGTCGGGCGTGGGTATGGATGAACTTAAAATATTAAACCCGGCATACAAGATCAATATCATCCCAAAGGTCGAAGGGAAGAACTATACCCTCCGCCTTCCGGTTCGTGCCATGGGTCGCTTTGTTGCCAATGAAGAACAGATTTATGCCCAGGCCGAAAATGAGATAAAAACACGGGAGAAACCTCTGCCGCAACTGGTAAAGGCAGAAGAGCGCATCCGATACCGGGTGCGTAGCGGGGATTATTTGGGAAAGATCGCTGAGCGCTATGGTGTAGGGGTTAGTCAGATAAGGCGGTGGAACGGATTGAGAAGCGATCAGCTTAGGATCGGGCAACGACTTACCATCTATCCCAGAAAACCGGCGTATGTTTCAAAACAGGCAGTTAGCAAATCCAATAAATCCAAGGCCAAAGCGGTTGCTAATGGGAATTCTAAATTCCATACGGTCCGTGAGGGGGATTCTTTATGGACCATCTCACAAAAATATCCGGGAATTTCTATTGAGAATTTACGAGAATGGAACGGTATTCGCGGGAACGATATCAGACCGGGGACCAAACTCATGCTTTGCGCATGTTCCCCTTAAAGCGGAAAATGAAAATGAGAAAAATATCTATTGTCCTAATCCTCCTGATCGGGCTGCTGGGATGTGAGGAAAAAAGCAAAAAAAAGTACAAGCCTGTCTCCGTGGGAGCTATTAATTCCCTCGCTGTTGTTATGGAATCCCAGCTTTGGGAAGGCAAAGTAGGGGACAAGGTACGGGAGTACTTCGCAGCGCCTATGGTAGGACTTACCTGGGAGGAGCCCGTGTTTAGCATTGAGCACATGCCGCAACAGGTTTTTACGGGAATGACCCGTCACCGAAGGTCTGTTCTGTTTGTAAGCCTGGACAGCCTGGATGTGGCTCATATCAAAACCGACCTCTATGCCACTCCGCAAAAAGTAGGGGTAATCAAAGCACAAACCGAAGAACAACTCATGGCTAACCTTGAAGAAGGTGCAGAAAAGATCATTGCCTCGTTTAAGGAGAATGAAATTGAGGAAGCCCAGAAACGTTTTAAACGTTCACTGAGCAAGGATAAGGTCCTGGAGGAAAAATTTGGAATTTCCCTTACCATACCTTCAATTTATACCGTTGGTAAGGAAGAAGATAATTTTGTCTGGATCGATCGTCAGATCCAAAAAGGCACCATGAATATTATCGCCTATACCCTGCCTGCAGATTCGTTTAAGAACGA
>JABDRK010000168.1 GCA_013041785.1 Eudoraea sp. | reverse complement strand
GAATGATGCTTTGCCAATAGCGGCATGCACGATCCCGGCCTTGTCTACCTTAAAATCAATTTTACCAGCTTTCACATCAGCAACAGCCTTAGCTACGTCCATGGTCACGGTTCCCGTCTTGGGGTTTGGCATCAGACCTCTCGGTCCAAGGATCCGCCCCAGGGGTCCCAATTTACCCATCACGCTGGGCATGGTGATAATAACGTCTACATCGGTCCATCCGCCCTTGATTTTGTCAAGGTATTCATCGAGACCCACATAGTCTGCACCTGCCTTTTCGGCGTCTGCTTCTTTATCCGGAGTAACCAGTGCAAGTACTTTGACGTCCTTACCGGTACCGTGTGGTAACGTCACTACCCCACGAACCATTTGATTCGCCTTTCGCGGGTCAACCCCCAAACGAATTGCTAAATCTACGGAAGCGTCAAACTTGGTTTTGGTAATCTCCTTGATAAGTGCTGAAGCTTCTTCCAGGCTATACAATCGGTCTTTTTCGATCTTGGCCCGGGCTTCTTTTTGTTTTTTTGTCAACTTTGCCATCTTACAATTGCTTTTAAGATTTTAAAAAGGCCTCTTGCCCGAAACCTTCATTCCCATCGATCTTGCTGTTCCTGCTACCATGCTCATTGCTGACTCAACGGTAAAGGCGTTTAAATCCACCATTTTGTCTTCCGCAATAGTTCTAACCTGGTCCCAGGTAACTTTTCCTATTTTGGTTCGGTTCGGTTCGCCAGATCCTTTTTTAATCTTAGCCGCTTCCAAAAGTTGTACTGCCGCTGGTGGTGTTTTTACGACAAATTCGAACGACTTGTCTTTATACACGGTGATAACAACGGGCAAGACTTTACCTTGCTTGTCCTGAGTCCTTGCATTAAATTGTTTACAGAACTCCATGATGTTAACTCCGGCAGCACCTAAAGCGGGTCCAACCGGTGGCGACGGATTCGCTGCACCTCCCCTAACTTGTAGTTTAACTACTTTACTTACTTCTTTTGCCATTGTTATAATTTAAATTCTAAAGTGTGTTATAATTTGGAAGCAACACAACTTATATAGCGTAACATTTAAACTTTCTCTACTTGCATATAACTTAGTTCCAGGGGGGTCTTTCTTCCAAAGATCTTCACCATTACTTCCAGCTTTCGCTTTTCCTCATTGATCTTTTCTACCGTTCCGTTAAAGCCATTAAAAGGCCCGTCTATAACTTTCACGGTTTCCCCTAAAACAAATGGGATGGCCACACTGTCCGTGCTAACGGCCAACTCATCTACTTTTCCTAACATACGGTTCACCTCAGCTTTTCGCAGAGGTACCGGATCCCCACCTTTGGTTTCCCCCAGGAATCCAATAACATTGGTGATGGATTTGATAATATGTACCATTTCACCCGCCAGGCTTGCCTTGATCATAATATAGCCCGGAAAGTAAACTCTTTCTTTATTAATTTTTTTTCCGTTTCGGATTTGCACCACCTTCTCGGTAGGCACCAGGACTTCTTCCAGGTAATCCCCCAGCCCGTGACGTTCTACTTCGCTTTCAATGTAGCCTTTGATCTTGTTTTCCTGACCACTAACGGCCCTAACCACATACCATTTCTTTTCCAGCACTTCAGACATAGGCCTTTTCTTAACCGATTAAAAGCTTAAAGTAAAACGTAATCAGCTCGCTGAAGATGCTGTCCACACCCCAGGTTGCCAATGCAAACAAAATTGAGAATACCGCTACCACTACCATCAGATTAGAAGACTCAGCCCTTGAAGGCAGGGTAACATTATTTCTTAATTCCTCTATTGATTCCTTAACATAGGTTATCATAGTATTCTTCAATTTGATTTCTCGAAGCAGTACTGTTACCGCTTATCCATTCCGTTCTTAAACCAGGATAATTTTGGGGCGGTATTCTTACGATTCCAACTTCCCTGTTTCCTGTGTTTCTCGGCACGGGAGGAGAGACTCGAACTCCCGACACCTGGTTTTGGAGACCAGTGCTCTACCAACTGAGCTACACCCGTTTATATTTACGTGGAAAGGTATCCCGCCTAAGCGGGACACCCTTTTCCGTAATTTAGATTATGATTCTTAGTCCAAAATTTTGGTAACCTGACCGGCACCAACGGTCCTACCACCTTCACGAATTGCAAATCGCAATCCTTCGTTAAGTGCAATAGGCTGGAGCAAGTCAACATTAATGGAGATGTTATCTCCAGGCATTACCATTTCCACTCCGTCAGGCAGGTTAATTGTACCTGTTACGTCAGTTGTCCTTACGTAGAACTGCGGACGGTAGTTATTGTGGAAAGGCGTGTGGCGGCCACCCTCTTCTTTCTTAAGGATATACACCTCAGCTTCAAATTTAGCGTGAGGCTTAACGGAACCTGGCTTACAAATTACCATTCCCCGCTTCACTTCAGACTTTTCGATACCCCTTAACAGGATACCTACATTATCACCAGCTTCTCCACGATCAAGAATTTTACGGAACATTTCAACTCCCGTAATGGTAGAAGTAAGTTTTTCAGCTCCCATACCGATAATATCAACAGGGTCACCAGTACTGGCAACTCCGGTTTCAATTCTTCCGGTAGCTACAGTTCCCCTACCTGTAATGGTAAATACGTCTTCAACAGGCATAAGGAAATCCTTATCAACATCACGCTTTGGCAATTCGATCCAGCTGTCAACAGCGTCCATCAATTCCATAACGGTGTTTACCCACTTTTCTTCCCCGTTCAGAGCACCAAGTGCAGAACCAGAAATTACCGGGCTGTTATCCCCGTCGTAATCGTAGAAAGAAAGCAATTCACGAACTTCCATCTCAACAAGTTCCAGAAGCTCTTCGTCATCCACCATATCCACTTTGTTCAGGAAAGTAACAATTCGAGGAATTCCTACCTGACGTCCAAGAAGGATATGCTCACGTGTTTGTGGCATTGGGCCATCTGTAGCGGCAACCACAAGAATAGCACCATCCATCTGCGCAGCACCCGTAACCATGTTCTTAACATAATCCGCGTGTCCAGGACAGTCAACGTGTGCGTAGTGGCGATTAGCCGTTTGATACTCTACGTGAGAAGTATTAATTGTAATACCTCTTTCCTTTTCCTCAGGAGCGTTGTCGATAGAATCGAAACTCCTCACTTCGGACAATCCTGCATTGGCCAGTACCGTTGTGATAGCAGCAGTCAATGTAGTTTTACCGTGATCGACGTGTCCAATTGTACCTATATTTAAGTGCGGTTTGGAACGATCAAAAGTTTCCTTTGCCATTGTTAAATGATTTAATCTTAGTTTATATTAGTGTACTTATTATGCAATATTTGAGCCAACGACGGGAATTGAACCCGTGACCTCTTCCTTACCAAGGAAACGCTCTACCCCTGAGCTACGTCGGCTTTATGGGTTTCACGGGTCCAACCTTTTCAACTTCAGGGTTTTTAACTGCCCGAATGCTGCAAAGCTGAACTCAATTAGTTGAGCGGGAGACCGGGTTCGAACCGGCGACATTCAGCTTGGAAGGCTGACGCTCTACCAACTGAGCTACTCCCGCAATATTTCATTTCACTATTTCAAAAAACGATTCCAAATCTGTTCAAAAAACCCAAAATCCTGTTCAGGTTTTCGGAACCTGGAATTTCACCTTTGTGGGGAGAGCAGGATTCGAACCTGCGAAGGTAAAAACCAACAGATTTACAGTCTGTCCTCGTTGGCCGCTTGAGTATCTCCCCCGCCCTTAGTATTTTTAGGAACATTCGAGCCGATGGAGGGACTCGAACCCACGGCCTGCTGATTACAAATCAGCTGCTCTAGCCAGCTGAGCTACATCGGCTTTTCTAGCGTTTAAACGCATAAAAAAGCCCGTCATTTCTAACGGACTGCAAATGTAGATAATTATTTTTTTAATCAAAACTATTTTAGAAAAATTTTGGAATCGTATCGGGGCCAGTGTTTTGCGTATTTTGCATGCCATTGGACTGCTCTAATTCCACAGTGAAAACCTTACCATTTCCACAGGGTTTCTACCGACTGTTAATACGTTTATTTTGCCAACAGCAACAACAGCATTATTTATTCCTCGGATGTGCCCGGGCATGGACTTTTTGAAGTTCGGCAATACTGCTGTGGGTATAAACCTGTGTGGAAGCCAGGCTGGCATGCCCCAAAAGTTCTTTAACCGAATTAAGATCCGCTCCTTTGTTCAGTAGATGCGTGGCAAAGGTATGCCTGAGTACATGGGGGCTCTTTTTTACCTTAGTTGAGACCTTGCTGAGATAGGCATTGATGATCCGATATACGAGTGTCCCGTAAATTTTCTTCCCTGATATGGTAAGAAACACGTATTCGGGATCGCTATGGCTTTCCAATGCCTCCCGCTCGCCCAGATACCCCTGCAACAACTCCACTGTACCAGGCAAAAGCGGGATAAAACGCTCTTTATTTCGTTTCCCCAGGACCTTGATGGTATGGTTGGCAATATCTATGTCTGCCAGCCTTAACCCCATCAGTTCCGATCTTCTGATTCCCGTGGTATAGAACAGATCGATAATCAACTTGTCCCGCACTCCCTCAAAACCTGTATCAAAGGAAATCTCCTGAAGCATGCGTTCCATCTCGGTTTCGGAAAAAGGGACTTCTACCCGCTTTGGTGTTTTTAAGGATTGATGGCGCGCAAGAGGGTTATGCGTAATGGTGCCGGTCCGCAGCAGGAATTTATAATAGGCCTTAAGCGAAGCTATTTTTCGGTTGACCGATCGGTTGGAGACCTGTTTGTCAATCAGGGCGACGATCCAGCTGCGAATCAGGGGATAGTCTGCCTGTTCGGGTTCAGTAAGGTCAAACTCTTCCTTACAGAATGCTCCGAACTCACGCACATCCTTTTCGTACGCCTTTGAAGTGTGCCCGGAATATTTCTTTTCAAGGGTAAGGTAATTGACAAAAGACTGCACAGACATGATACAAAGGTAGCAAACACAGGTTTTAGACAAGTGCAAAAAAAAATCCCGCAAAAGCGGGATTTATATGGTGTGTGCTCCAATTAAATTTCTTCGGCATCTCTGAGATGCTGTATGTATTGGGCTTTTTGGATTTGCTGACGCCTTACTACCGAAGGTTTGGTAAACTGCTGGCGCTTGCGTAACTGACGCATGGTACCTGTCCTGTCGAACTTACGCTTGAAACGTTTTAGTGCCCGATCTATATTTTCACCTTCTTTTACTGGAATTATTAACATAGGCTACAACCTCCTTTCTTTTAGCATTTTGCGAGGGCAAATATAAAATGAATAAATGAAAACCTCACAACTTATTTCAAAATATTCTTCGCGATAACCACTTTTTGTATTTCGGTGGTTCCTTCTCCTATCGTGCAGAGTTTGGCATCCCGATAGAACTTTTCAACCGGGTAGACCTTTGTATATCCATACCCACCATGGATCTGTACCGCTTCATTGGCGACCCTAACACACATTTCTGATGCGTACATCTTGCACATGGCCCCGTACTTACTCATGGGCTTGTTCTCATTTTTAAGAAACGCAGCTTTGTGCGTAAGCTATTCAGCAGCTTCGATCTCCGTAGCCATATCGACCAGCTTGAAGGAGATGCCCTGAAAATGGCTGATCGGTTTTCCAAATTGTACGCGCTCTTTGGAATATTTTAATGCCGCTTCATAGGCCCCTTTTGCCACCCCAAGCGACAGGGC
>JABDRK010000152.1 GCA_013041785.1 Eudoraea sp. | reverse complement strand
GTTTTCAGCTTGTTTCAGAATGGACTCCAAGGCTTCCTCAAGCCCGTTATGACCGCGCTTGATTTCATACAGAATGGGAATAGAAACCACCTTGTAATCCGGACTGGCATCATAATTTTTGATCTTGTCCAGATCTTCTTTGGAGATTACCGGGTTTTGAATCTTAAGCTTCCTGCAATGGAGTTCCGTAAATTCAAATAGGTTTTGATCGCTTCCCAGGGTGAGACTGATATCGGTTATCAATTCTTCCCGAATCCCATCAAGAGGGGGATTGGTTACCTGTGCAAACAATTGCTTAAAATAATTATACAACAGTTGTGGCCTTTCAGAGAGAACGGCTATTGGCGTGTCTGCCCCCATGGACCCGATGGGTTCCTTGGCATTTTTTCCCATGGGCAGGATAATGGTATTGATATCCTCCAGGGTATATCCATAGACCGCCTTCCTTTTATCCAGGGAACTTTCACCGAGAAATAGCGGACAATCATTATAGGGGATATCCTTCAGGTGTACCAGATTATTATCCAGCCATTTTTTATATGGATATTTCCGGGCGATTTCGGATTTGATTTCCTCATCATTTATAATCCGGCCTTCTTCCATGTTTACCAAAAACATTTTTCCGGGCTCCAGGCGACCGTGAAATGCGATATTCTCAGGTTCCAGATCCACAACTCCGGTTTCAGAAGACATAATAACATAACCGTTCTTCGTTACGCTGTACCGGGAAGGTCTCAGGCCGTTTCGGTCCAATACAGCACCAATGTAGTTACCATCTGTAAACGGGATGGAAGCCGGACCGTCCCAGGGCTCCATCAGGCAGGAATTATACTCGTAAAAAGCCCTTTTTGCTTCGGACATTTCCGTATTTTTTTCCCAGGCTTCGGGTACCAGCATCATCATCACTTCTGGTAATGATCGTCCGGTCATCAGCAGTAATTCCACGACCATATCCATGGTGGCGGAATCCGATTTCCCCGGCAGGATAATGGGCAGTATATTTTTTATGTCGTCTCCAAATAGCTCACTTTTTAGTAATTCTTCCCTGGAACGCATACGGGATACATTTCCCCTGAGGGTGTTGATCTCTCCGTTATGACACATATAGCGGAAAGGCTGGGCCAGATCCCAGGTAGGGAAGGTATTTGTGGAAAACCGTTGGTGTACCAGGGCCAAACGAGTGACAACCCTGGGATCCATGAGATCTTTATAGTATAGTTTGATGTCCTGGGGCATCAGGAGTCCTTTGAAAATGATAATCCGGGTAGACAGGCTGGGAACATAGAAGAAATGCTCGTCAGACAAACGCGAATTACTGATGGTGTGCTCGCTAACCTTTCTCGCGATGAATAATTTCAGGTTAAAATCAAAATCGTCCTGATCCGGATTGGCTTTCCCGATAAAAACCTGCTTTACGAAGGGTTCTGTTTCTTTGGCGATGCGCCCGGGAATTGCCGGGTTAACGGGGGTGTTACGCCAACCCAGAAGGATAAGTCCCTGTTTTTTTATTTGCGCTTCAAACGTTTGTTTACAGAAATCCCGCTGATTTTCCCTTTGTGGAAGGAATACATTTCCCACAGCATAGCTGCCTGGTTCGGGAAGGGAGAAATTACATACCTCACTGAAGAATTCATGCGGAATGTCGATCAGTACACCCGCACCATCACCAGTCTTCCCATCTGCGCTTACAGCTCCACGATGCTCCAGTTTATCAAGTATCTCCAATGCCTTGTGTATGATATCATTGGACTTCTTTCCTTCAAGGCTGCAAATAAATCCGGCTCCGCAGTTATCGTGTTCAAATTCAGGCAGGTATAACCCTTGTTTTTTACTAAGCATAGGCTGCGATATTTTCGCTAAAGTATCGTATTGCTTAGAAATTATGTTATGTATTTAAACAAAAGCTATAAGAAATTCAACATATTCAATTAAATGTTAAATATTATGCAATTTGAAAAAAAGGAGGTGGTTGAATTGCATAATCCTCAAAGAAAGACCAGGTAAATACCCATGGGAAACATTTTACAGGGGTAAGGGAAGTCAGAGTTGAAACATGAATTATTTGCCCCCTGTCAAAACAAAAAAAGGGAAGGTCTAACTATTATTTCAGTTAGTAACCCCCCTGAATCTTCTTTACAGACCTTAAATGCCAATAACTAATCACTGAGAATGCTACGGGAAATCACAATTTTCTGTATTTCCGAAGTTCCTTCGTAGATCTGGGTAATTTTAGCATCCCGCATCAATCGTTCTACGTGGTACTCTTTTACATACCCATTGCCTCCATGGATTTGTACGGCTTCCACCGTAGCTGACATAGCAACTTCTGAGGCATAGAGTTTTGCCATGGCTCCTGAAAGGTCATAGTTTTCCCCATGGTCCTTGTCCCATGCAGCTTTGTATACCATATGTCGGGCTGCTTCTATCTGGGTATGCATATCAGCCAGCTTAAAAGCAATGGCCTGATGTCTGCTGATTTCTTTGCCAAAGGCCTTGCGCTCTTTGGAATATTTTAGGGCAAGCTCATAAGCCCCTGCCGCTATACCGAGCGCCTGTGCAGCAATGCCAATCCGACCTCCGGCCAGTGTTTTCATGGCAAACTTAAAACCAAAACCGTCTTTTCCTATACGGTTTTCTTTGGGAACCTTCACATCATTGAAGAGCAAAGAATGTGTGTCACTTCCCCGTATCCCCAGTTTGTTCTCTTTTGGGCCTATCTCAAAACCTGACATCCCTTTTTCTACAATTAATGCGTTGATGCCCTTGTGGCCTTTCTCAACATCGGTTTGTGCCATGACCAGGTAAATATCAGCAGAATTCCCATTGGTAATCCAGTTTTTGGTTCCATTAAGGATATAATGGTCGCCCTTGTCTATAGCTGTAGTTTTTTGTGAGGTAGCATCACTTCCTGCCTCGGGTTCTGAAAGGCAAAAAGCTCCAAGGAGCTCACCGGTTGCCAGACGGGTCAGGTATTTCTGTTTTTGTTCCTCTGTGCCATAGGTTTCCAGTCCCCAACAAACCAGGGAATTATTCACGGATACCACCACCGAGGCAGATGCATCTATCTTAGAAAGCTCCTCCATGGCGATCACATAGGAAAGCGTGTCCAGCCCGCTACCCCCGTATTCAGGATCTACCATCATGCCCATAAAGCCCAGTTCAGCCATTTTGCCAACGGCTTCTGACGGAAAACGTTGTTCCTCGTCTCTTTCAATTACTCCGGGTAATAATTCCTGCTGCGCAAAGTCGCGGGCAGCTTGCTGTATCATGAGATGCTCCTCAGTTAGGGTGAAATCCATTTATAAGAATTTGATAAAAAACATGTACAAAGATAAGATCTGGTTAGATATTATTCAATGATTACAATGATAATTTGAGAATAATTAAAATAGTGGTCGTTAAGTATTTTAAAACCCTCAACATTGTAACAGTCAAAGCTTTCAAACCAAGGCCATTTTTTTATATTTGTCTTTGGCGCCAGTTTTAGTGCGTTAAACCTGTAAATATGAAACAACATTAGCCCTGCGGGGCTTATTTTATCGAGACCAAACCAATGGATCCCACCCATTGTATTTCAAAAATTGTCTAAATAATTTACAGGTAACTAATATGAAAGATCTTTTAAAACAATACGAAAACAAACCCCCGGAAATCGTTTTTAACTGGAAGGATTCCAAGACAGAGGCTGAAGGCTGGACGGTTATAAATTCCCTGCGCGGAGGTGCAGCAGGAGGTGGTACACGCATGCGGGAAGGGCTAGACATGAATGAAGTACTATCCCTGGCCAAAACCATGGAAGTGAAGTTTACCGTATCCGGACCTCCGATAGGGGGTGCAAAGTCAGGAATTAATTTCAATCCGCATGATCCCCGAAAAAAAGGAGTGCTGGAAAGATGGTATAATGCTGTGGCACCCCTATTGAAAAGTTATTACGGTACAGGAGGAGATCTCAATGTGGACGAGATCCATGAGGTGATACCAATTACAGAGGAAGCAGGAGTGTGGCATCCTCAGGAAGGGGTATTCAACGGACATTTTAAGCCTACCGAAGCAGACAAGATCAATCGTATCGGGCAGCTGCGCATGGGGGTTAAGAAGGTATTGGAAGATCCCCACTATTCACCTGATATCAGCGAGAAATATACCGTTGCGGATATGATTACCGGTTTTGGAGTGGCAGAGGCCATCCGGCATTATTACGATATCTATGGAGGAACTGTAATAGGCAAAAAAGCAGTGGTTCAGGGATTTGGTAACGTAGGGTCTGCCGCAGCCTTCTACCTTGCCCAAATGGGAGCCAGAATTGTAGGAGTAATTGACAGGGTTGGGGGTGTGATTAAGGAAGAAGGATTTAGTTTTGAGGAAATCAAAACATTTTTCCTGCACAAAAAAGACAATACATTGATTGCAGATGCGGATCTGTTGATTCCCTTTGAAGAAATGAACGAACGCATCTGGAGTCTTCCCACGGAAGTTTTTGCTCCCTGTGCAGCTTCCCGGCTGATTACCCAGGAACAAATATCTAAAATGATTGATACAGGCCTTGAGGTGATCTCCTGTGGGGCCAATGTGCCTTTTGCAGATAAGGAAATCTTTTTTGGACCCATTATGGAATACACGGATGAACGCATCAGCCTGATCCCGGATTTTATCTCCAACTGTGGGATGGCCCGTGTATTTGCCTATTTCATGGAAGGCCGTGTGGAGATGGAGGATGAAAAAATATTTAATGATACTTCAGATACTATTAGAAAAGCAATTTTGAATATCTTTAAGCAAAATGCGTCGAAAAAAGGGCTGAGTAATACCGCCTTTGAAATAGCCTTAAAACAACTTATATAAAACTAAACCAACCGATATGGAAACCATTATTATTATTGTTTTCTTAGTGGGGTACCTCGCCATAACGCTGGAACACAACCTCCGGATAGATAAACTCATTCCTGCACTGGCCATGATGGCCATTTTATGGGCAATAATTGCCCTGGCACATATGCCGGTATTTGAGGTAAATGCCGAGCTTAAGGAATTGGAGCCTTCACATCTGGATGAAATGCTCTTGCATCACCTTGGAAAAACGGCCGAAATCCTGGTTTTCCTCCTCGGGGCAATGACAATTGTTGAAATCATCGACTATTTTGATGGATTTGCTACCATAAAAGGGTATATAAAAACAAAGAGTAAGAAAAAACTCCTTTGGCTGTTTTCCATTTTGGCATTTATCCTGTCGGCCATAATTGATAACCTGACAGCAACAATTGTACTGGTAACCATCCTGCAGAAGGTTATAAGAGACCGGGAAACACGTTTGTGGTTTGCGGGCCTGATTATTATCAACGCCAATGCCGGGGGTGCCTGGTCGCCCATAGGGGATGTAACTACAACCATGCTTTGGATTGCAGACAAAGTGTCTGCTTCCCAGCTGGTGGTCAATGTACTCCTGCCTTCGATCGTATGCACGGTGGTCCCTACCTTTATCGCACAGAATTTCAAGGCTTTCAAGGGCGACATACAAACGGAAATAGAGGATATTGAAAAACCAAAATCCAAGTTTGGCCCCGTCATGCTTTACCTGGGTCTGGGATCTATTGTATTTGTGCCTTTTTTTAAAACTATCACGCATTTGCCACCCTATGTGGGGATGATGCTCTCACTAGCCGTAGTAGCGGCCTTTGCTGAGTTATACAGTAATTCGAAGATCAGTATAACCACCGTGGATGGGGAAAGCGATGCTGCCTCCCATCACAGTCCGGTACACAAGTCTTTATCAAAAATTGAGCTTCCCAGTATTTTGTTCTTCCTTGGGATTCTTTTGGCCGTGGCTGCCCTGGAATCATTGGGTTACCTTTTTCACTATGCGGAAAGCCTCAACCAGGCCATACCTAATACAGATATCGTGGTAATGTTACTTGGGATTGGCTCTGCAGTAATCGATAATGTACCCCTTGTTGCAGCAAGTATGGGTATGTTCTCACAGCCTATGGATAGTCCGCTATGGCATTTTATCGCATACTCTGCCGGTACGGGCGGAAGTATGCTGATCATAGGATCCGCGGCAGGGGTTGTAGCCATGGGCATGGAGAAGATCGATTTCTTCTGGTACCTTCGGAAAATATCCTTCCTTGCACTTGCCGGATTCCTGGCAGGGGCAATAGTATTTATTTTATTGCGTGATTTTGTGATTTACGCATAATTTTATACCCAATATGCCGTTATAGGGGCAATTGTAAATGAAAAAAATCTATGTTTTTATTCCAGGATCTTGTGGACGAGACACAAGCAGGGGAGGTGATTTCAGAGGAAAAAACACTTTCTGTAATTGATCTGATCGTAAGTGGGGGCACAGGGAGTATCCTTATTATTTCTGTACTTTTTGCCATGTTGGCGGTAGCCATGTACATTTATTTTGAAAGGCTTCTTGCCATCAAAGCGGCTTCCAGTATCGACAAGAACTTCATGAATCAGATCCGGGACCATGTGATGAATGGTAAGCTCGAGGCTGCCAAAATCTTATGTGCCCAAACCAATTCACCTGTAGCGCGCCTCACGGAAAAAGGGGTTTCTCGTATCGGGAAGCCGTTAGACGATATCAATACGGCCATAGAGAATGCGGGTACCCTGGAAGTATATAAACTTGAGAAAAACGTTAACATCCTGGCGACCATAGCCGGAGCAGCTCCCATGATTGGTTTTCTGGGAACGGTTATCGGGATGATCCTGGCCTTCCATCAAATGGCGAGCAGTGGGGGACAGGCGGAAATGGGGGCTCTGGCCTCAGGGATCTACACGGCAATGACTACCACAGTTGCCGGTTTGGTAGTGGGTATTATTGCTTATATGGGCTATAACCATTTGGTGAACCGTACGGATAAGGTAGTCCACAAGATGGAAGCCAATGCGGTGGAATTCCTGGATTTATTAAACGAACCGGTTTAATCCCAGCAGATGAAACTGAAAGGTA
>JABDRK010000286.1 GCA_013041785.1 Eudoraea sp. | reverse complement strand
AATTTCAGTGCCGTAAACCACTTTGTCCGGTTCTTTTTTAGAAAGTATGGCTACCCCACTATACCCTTTCTTCTGCGCACTAAACCAGTAATTAAAACGATAGCCGGCCTGATGGAAAAGTTCCAGTTCTAGTTGGGATTCCATAGCTTTAATTTCTTGCAGACAAACCACATCCGGATCCACCTGCCTTAGCCAGGTCAGGAAACCCTTATTTAAAGCTGCCCGGATGCCATTTACATTATAGGATACGATTTTCAATGCGATAATTTTGCACCAAAAGTAAAGATTGTCTGCTACTTAACCCCTATACCTTGTTTAATTATGCCAGGAAACTGTATCCCCAGGACATGGTGCTGAATCCTTTCGATTTCAAAGAAGTTAAATTACCTTTATTCCATAAATTACCCTCCCATGAAGCAAAAACTATTATGGATCCCCGTGCTGCTTTTCAGTTCTTATTCCCTGGCTCAGGCTTATCCTATCCTGAAAGATGAACACGAATTAAAATTCAATATCGGATTATTCCTGGCAACAACTACAGTGGACTTCTCCTATGAATATTACTTAAGTGAGGATACCAGTCTGGGGGGTACTGTATATTTTGACAATGAGGGAGACGACTATAACGGAAATTTCGGAATTGGACCGAATTTCAGGGCATATTTTGGGTACAACCCACGTAGCGGGTTTTTCGCCGAGGCTTTTGGATTATTCTACAAAGGAGAAGAGGAATTGCCCCCGGAAGCTGGTGGACCCAGGTTCGAAGATTACAGCAGTCTTGCCCTGGGTTTGGGACTGGGAAGCAAATGGGTTACAAGAAGCCAGAAGTTTACCCTTGAAATTTTTGGGGGTTTTGGGAGGAATATTAATCCCGAAGAATTTCAGGACAGTTTTATATACCGGGGAGGATTGTCTATCGGATTTAGGTTTTAATACTTACTTTTAGCGCCTGATTCCAAGTAATGCGATTTCAGTTATTCTCCATTTTCTTATTAGCGGGACTCATGGTTTGTTCCGGACAGGTTCAACCCAAAGATTCCATAACCCAGTTGGAAGAGGTTATTCTGTATGATCCTTTGAAGAAGAATGAAACCCTTGGGATTACGACTTCTTCAATCATCAGGGAAAAGGCATTTCAGAACCACAGCCCTATAGACCTTACCGCATCCATTAATCAAATTTCCGGAGTGTACTTGTTATCCGGGGCATTGAATACCAATCGGATTACCATTCGGGGTGTAGGTGCGAGAACTCCGTTTGGTACAGATAAGCTAAGACTATATTTCAATGAGATTCCGGTTACCAATGGCAGTGGCTTTTCGACTTTGGAAGCCTTTGATCTTGAAAATCTCAAAGCCGTTGAGGTAATCAAAGGCCCTAAGGGAACCGGATACGGAGCTAACCTGGGTGGTGCCATCCTTTTGAACACCGAAGCTTTTGATAAAACGGAATCCTTCCTGCAAAGCAGCTTTACACTCGGCAGTTATAACCTGCAGAAGAACAACACCCGTTTTTCACTTGCGGATGAGCGCTGGATACTGGACTTTAATTACAACCACCTCAATATAGATGGGTATCGTGAAAACAATCAATTCGAAAGGGATGGACTGTTATTGAATACCGGCTATAAATTCAAGGATGACGGCCAGCTCTCGTTGCTTTTCAATTACATAGATTACACCGCGCAAATTGCGAGTTCGCTTGGCGCTACTGCTTTTGAGGAAGATCCAACACAGGCAGCTTTTACCTGGGCCCAAGCCAAGGGGTTTGAAGCGAACCGGTATACCTTGCTGGGCTTGTCTTATTCCAATACAGTTTTTAAACAACTACGATATACGCAATCTGTTTTCTATACCTATCTGGACCATTATGAACCCAGACCCTTTAATATCCTGGACGAGTTTACCAACGGCTATGGGTTTCGGTCTGTTTTTTCCGGACAGTTTGGAAATGGGCCTGTTCCGATGAATTATACTTTTGGAGCTGAGCTTTACAAAGACGAATACGATTGGAGCACCTATGAAAATTTATATCGGGATAACAATGGAGAAGGAAGCCTAAAAGGAGAACAACTTAGTGATAACAAAGAATTCCGAAGACAATTTAATGCCTTTGGTTCCCTGAACCTGCCTTTGAGCACCGAATTGGCCCTTCAGCTTGGACTGAATATCAACAAAACTGTATATGATTTTCGCGACCGTTTCAATACCGGAGCCGACAATAAAAGTGCAAGGCGGGATTTCAATCTGATTGCGTTGCCCAGTATGGATCTTCGCTATTCTTTTTCCAGTGGAAATCAAGTTTTCCTGAATGTGAGTCGCGGATATTCCAACCCCAACCTGGAGGAGACCCTTACCCCGGATGGAGTAATCAATCCCGATATCCGCCAGGAGACCGGCATGAATTATGAACTGGGCACTAAACTATCGAGCAATAATGGCTACTTCTGGATGACCGCCTCCCTGTATCGCATGAATATAAAAAACCTGCTGATCGCTGAACGGGTTGGAGAAGATCAATTTATTGGTAGAAATGCGGGAAAGACAAGGCATCAGGGGTTGGAACTGGATTTGAATTTGCTGCTTCCACTTTCAAACCAATTACGCCTGATCCCTTTCCTGAGCTATAGCCTGAGCGACCATAGTTTTACAGAGTTTGTTGATGCCGGGGAAGATTATTCGGGAAACCCGCTAACCGGGGTGCCCAGGCATCGTGCTAATTTTGGGTTGCGTTTCAACCATGAGAACGGGTTTTATTGGAATAACACCATACAATATGTGGGAGAAATACCATTACGTGATGACAATTCACTCTCCAGTGATGCCTTTGCAGTGTACAATACCCGTCTGGGAATACAAAAACCGATCGGAACAAGGTTCAATCTGAATGTGAGCTTCGGGATCAACAATGTCCTCAATGAAGAATACGCCCAGTCGGTTTTAATAAATGCAATAGGTTTCGGGGGTAATGAACCCCGCTACTACTATCCGGGAAACGACCGGAATTATTATGCGAATGTAAGTCTTAGATACGCCCTTTAGACGGTATCCATTTTATGAAGCCAATGTTTCATGTCTACCTCTGAACGGACAATCTGGCTGAGTTCAGGGATGCCTACCCGCTTCTGCTCCATACTATCCCTATAGCGAACCGTCACCGTTTCGTCTTCCAGGGTCTGATGGTCCACGGTTATACACAGTGGTGTGCCCACAGCGTCCTGTCGGCGATACCTGCGCCCTACGGCATCTTTTTCATCGTAGGCCACATTAAATTCCCATCGCAGGTCTTCCACTATTTTCTGAGCAATTTGCGGCAATCCGTCCTTTTTTACCAGGGGTAAAACCGCTGCCTTTATTGGTGCTAGAACAGCCGGGATCTTCAGGACAACCCTGCTGCTATTGTTTTCCAGTGTTTCCTCCTGGTAGGCATGGGAAAGCACGGAGAGGAACATCCTGTCCAGTCCGATGGAAGTCTCCACAACATAAGGGACATAGCTTTCGTTCCTATCCGGATCAAAATATTGTAGTTTTTTGCCCGAGTACTTTTCGTGGCTGGCCAGATCAAAATCTGTCCTTGAGTGGATCCCTTCCAGTTCCTTAAAGCCAAAAGGAAAACGAAATTCAATATCGGCGGCAGCATCTGCGTAATGGGCAAGTTTCTCGTGATCGTGGAAACGGTAGTTTTCGGAGCCCATGCCCAAAGAAAGGTGCCACTT
>JABDRK010000118.1 GCA_013041785.1 Eudoraea sp. | reverse complement strand
AATATCCACTTCCCCATTTGCAGCACTGACAAGGGCATAGCCTGCTATTCCTTTGAGTTTTACCGAGCCATTTAGGCTGTTAATTTCCACACCCTTATCCAGATTCTTCATAAATATATTCCCTCCTTTGAATAATTCGGAAACTACCTGAAGGTCCGAGGGGATCTGCAGGTTTAGGTCAATGGATTCAAATCCTTTAGGCTGTCTGGCTAACACATACAAGGTTCCTTTTTCTTTATATAAAGTAACATACTGCATGAGTTCGGTTTCTTCTAGCAGCTGCTGCTGCTTCGAAGTATCTGTATATACCGCTGAAAGCTTAAAACCACCCTGGTTTCTGGAAATGCCCTTAATGTTCTGGTCTCCCCAGTAGTTCTTTACAACAACTTTTTGCACATCCTTAAGATCTGGCAGGCCTGATTGTCCAAAAAGGCCTGTAGCTAACAGTAGCAGGCATACGGTAACACTGATTTTCTTCATGATTTCGTTTTTTGATGTTATTAATTCACTTATTTATTAAAATATCTTCGATGCGTTTGCGGACCATGGGATCCAGATCTTCTCTGCCATTAAAAGCCATAAGCGGATCCTTCATTTCGGGTTTATATTTCTGATCCAACGTATTTAAAAATGCCATTTGTACTGCAGGGACTCCCTCCTTAACCAAATTCTGGGCTAATTCAATTGGCAAAACTTCCCCCTGGCTTTCAATCAGGTCTAAAATGGTAACCCGAATGTTGGGATGTTCTTCTTGCTCTAGCAGGGAAACCAGCCATAGCAGATCTTCCCTGCTGAGTTCCTCTTCATTTAGCTGGTGGATAAAACTGATCCTGTCCGGATTGGATTCAATCAAATCATAGCGCTGCCCAGGTTTTTTGGGAAGGAATACGTATACCAGCATGGCGAGAGAGGCCGCTACAAGCACATAGGTTAACCATTGGTTGATTTTAAGTGGATTAGTGTCTTTCTGTTCTTTCCCTTCCAGAAACGCAGCAATTTTGTGATCGGTGGCGGAATCTGGCATGTGCAGGGGTAGTCCTTTTAAACCCTCCACCGTGGCTTTGAGCTCTTTTACTTCGACCATTGAGGTCGAATCCAGGCCGGTCTCTGCTTCGCCGTCAATATGGCGCATGAGGTTTAGAAGATGTTCATCAGCATTCATAAGTCTGCATTTTTTAGTAACTCCTTTAGTTGTTTTAATGTTCGGCATACCCGAATACGAGCCGAATTGACCGAAATATTTTCCATCACTGCGATTTCATTGTAAGGGGCCTCCATGAGATAATATTGGGTAATAATCCGTTTATCAAGAGGGTTTAATTGATCCAGTGCTTTATGTAACACATTGTAATTAGGTGGATTATCTATTTCTAATTGATGTATTGCTTCATTTTGAGTAAAGTGTGCCTTGGTCAATTTGGCATTTCTGCGTTGCCGCTTAAAATGATCTTTTAGTAAATTATTGGCTATTTGATAGCACCATGGCCGGAAGGCCGCATCCTCCTTAAATCCCTTTCTGTATTTATAAAGTCGCTCAAACGTATTCATCAACAGGTCATTACTTGCGGCCCGGTCTCCTGAAACGCGGAGGAAATAGGTAAAAAGCTTACTCTTATATCGTTCATAGAGCTCACCCAACGCCTGGGTCTCCCCGGCTTTTACCTGTGACATCAATATCTCATCAGACAGTGGTTGCATCTAAGGAATATACTGCGGAAAACCCGATTCATTTCATCTAATCAAAAAAAAAGCGGGACCAATCAGTCCCGCTTAGATCAAAAAATGAAAGTCTTTTAAGGTTCCGGTACAGGAACTAATTCAAAATCCTGAATTGTCTTGTTTCCGGCAATGATCGAAACGCCTTCCACAGTTTGTGTTTCATAGGTGTCCAATTGCACTTCAACTGTATAGGAACCGGCCTCAAGGCCCATAACCATATAGCTGCCGTCTTCGTTGGAAAAAGTACTAGTGTTTAAGGTATCAGCTATGTATAGTGCTACCTGTGCTCCTTCCAGGGCCTCTTGTGTCTCATCTTCCAAGGTGGTGAAGACATTACCGGCCAGGGAACCTGACGTGGTAAGATTACTGGCTTTGATTACCGGTTTGAAATTAAAGCCATTGAACTCTTCCTTATTTGGATTTCCCCGAGCTACAAAGGAACGGCTCACGTCAAAATCGAGCAGCAAATCGGCCGTTAAACCCCCGGCAACCACTAAAGGAGGATCAATAAATACTTTAATACCTGTCTGCGGACCACTGGGCACTTTCAAATCAAACATTCTGCCATCTTTCAACAGCACATTTACACCGCGAACATAAATTCGAATCAGGTCATACTCCCCTGCAGGTACTTCCATATCAACCAGGTTTTCCGTGACGCCATTGGTAAGTTCCAATAAGTTGATGTCTTTATCTATTTCCATAAGGGTTATGAATGGGCGTCCGCCGTCTTCGCTGCTATCATTTTCAGTGTCCATTTCATCATCCATGCCATCATCATCTTTTTTATAGCGTGCCTCGATTTTGAAAATTGTTACATTGGCTTCAGCGA
>JABDRK010000104.1 GCA_013041785.1 Eudoraea sp. | reverse complement strand
GTATTTAAGGACCGGCAGGAAAAAGCAAAAAAGGCAGAGGCAGAAGCCAAGGCCAATGAATCTTCCAGTTCTATTGAAGGTACCAGGCCTTCCCACATTTTGCAGGAGTATGCAGGAAAATATGAACATCCGGGGTATGGAGGTTTTCAGATAGACAATAAGAACGACTCCCTGATAGCACACTTTAAACTCAATACATATTATTTAAGGCATGTGCATTATGACGTGTTTGAACCCCTTGAAATAAACGAAACGGGGATTGATACTACAGACACAGGTCCGCTGCGCTTTAATTTTAGCACCAATGACGGAGGCGACATTTCGGATGTAAAAATAAAAGTGGAAGGAGCGCTGGAAGACCCAATAGCATTTAAACACACCCCTACCACCATAGAGGTGGACAAAGCAACCCTGGAAACCTATGTGGGTGAATATGAACTGGCAGGAACTGTTATAAAGGTGTATATCAAGAACGAAGACGTCCTTTACCTTTTTGTAGCCGGACAACCGGAATACGAACTGCTGGCTACGGCAAAACATAAATTTTCCTTTAAGATCCTTGAAGGTTTTAAAGTAGAATTCCTGGAAGCAGAAGATGGCTCCATCAATGAAGTAATGCTGATACAACCCAACGGTACCTTTAAAGCAACACGGAAATAATATAATTTTTACAATCAAATGAAAAAAGAGCAAAAACTACTTGCGTTTTTGATACTTCTATCCTTTTTTATGACCGCTTGTGCGGATCATAAGGAGCAAGTAAACCCGCGCTTAGAAACAAAAACAGACTACAAAGCATTGGAAAGTTTGTTCAAAGAGTGGCGGGCCTTTGAAGTGCCTCCAATGCGTGATGGAGCACCAGATTATACTGCTGTTTCTTTTGAAAATCGCCAACCCACTTTTAAGGATCTGCAAGAACAGCTCATAGCCATTGATACCACCGGCTGGCCAATCCCACAAAAGGTAGACTGGATGCTGGTCTGGGCCGAAATGAATGGTTATGATTTCAACCACCGCATCCTGAAACCCTGGGAACGGGATCCGGCTTATTACAAATCAGTATGGGAATACCGCTCGGATGTTCCCGCGCACGAGGGACCCACTCATCATAAGACAACAGAGGTATGGACCTATACATTTCCTTTGAACGCAGATGAACGAGAACAACTTCTATCGGACCTAAGCGTCATCCCCCCACTGAATGAACAGGCCCGGCAAAACCTGACAGGGAATGCAAAAGACCTCTGGAAAGCCGGTATCCGGGTAATTGAATATCAAAGCGTGGCACTGGAAAGAATCTTAAGCAAAGAAGGGGTATCCAGGGATGGGGAATTAGTAGCTGCAGTGCAGGAGGCGATCACTTCCACCAACACTTTGGCAGAATGGTTGGCAGAGGTAGCTTCTTCAAAAACCGGACCTTCCGGTATCGGGAAAGACAACTATACCTGGTATTTACAAAACGTACATTTGGTGCCCCTTAACTGGGAAGATGAAGTTTTCCTCTTAAAAAGGGAATTAGCCAGAGCCTGGTCCTCGCTGAAATTGGAAGAACACCGCAACCGGAACCTCCCACCGCTCCGGGCAGCCGATAGTCCCGAAGCCTATGACCGTATGGCTGATGAAGGAGCCAGAAGCCTGCTAAACTTTCTGGAAGAACAAAACATAGTAACCGTAAAAGAATATTTTGAACCCGCCCTCAGAGAGCATCTGGGTAATTTTATTCCTGAAGAAAGTCGTAATTTTTTTACTATTGGTGAACACTATGATCCCAGGCCACTCTACTCCCATTTTTACCACTGGTTTGAACTGGCTCGTATGGATCTGAAACCTAATGCCAGCGAAGTTCGCCGGGGGCCTTTGCTTTACAATATATTTGATTCCAGGAATGAGGGAACCGCAACAGCAGTGGAGGAACTTTTTCTGCAGGCAGGTTTGTATGATGACTCGCCGCGGACCAGGGAGATCGTTTACATTATGATCGCACAAAGGGCTGCCCGTGGACTGGGATCCTTATATGCCCATGCTAATATCATGACCATGGAAGAAGCAGGGGGCATCCATTCTGAGTATACCCCCCGGGGTTGGATGAAGACAGAAAAAGAGTTGTTACTTTTTGAACAGCACCTCTATATGCGGCAACCCGGATATGGAAGCAGTTATATTACAGGGAAATATTTGCTGGAAAGCGCTATGGCCGACTTTGCAAAAATGAAAGAAACGAAGGAAGAGCCTTTTGAGATCCGGGAGTTTATGGATACCCTGAATGCAATTGGTAACATCCCCATTTCTTTAGGGCATTGGGAAAT
>JABDRK010000098.1 GCA_013041785.1 Eudoraea sp. | reverse complement strand
CTCATTGGCTTCTATGCTGAACTCTACTTCAACCATTTTTACTATGGATATCTATAAGCAATACATCAATAAAAATGCCTCGGATAAAACTACTGTAAATGTCGGTCGTATTTCTGCAGCAGTAGCTTTGATCATTGCCTGTATCATGGCGCCATTATTAGGAGGAATTGACCAGGCCTTTCAGTTTATACAGGAATATACCGGTTTAGTAAGTCCGGGTATCCTGGCGGTATTTGTTTTAGGGTTATTCTGGAAAAAAACAACCAACAAAGGTGCAATTGCAGGCGCATTGGTGTCTATTCCTATTGCCTTGTACTTCAAAATTGCCCCTAATGGCTGGGCAGACAGTGCATTTTTTGTAAACGTCCCTTTTTTAGATCAAATGGGATATACCTGCCTGCTCTCCATGCTGGTTATCGTACTGGTAAGCTTGGCTCAAAATAAAGGAGCTAATGATCCAAAAGGGATTCCTGTTTCAAGAAAAACCTTTGCAACCAGTCCAAAATTCAATATTGGGGCATTTGCAGTCATGATCATTATTTCGGCCATTTACGCCCTTTTCTGGAATTAAAAGTTTAGCTTAAGATTTGGGATGGATGGGAGTGACAAGCTCTTGTATTCCCCAAAAACATTACCTTCTTCTAGCTTTTCCTTTATACAGACTTTGCGTATCTTGCGTCCTATTTGCAAGGGAAAATGAAAAGGATCTGGGGAATTTTAGGTAGCATTCTACTACTTGCAGCCTGCGAGCAGAAAAACGATATGCTCTTTCGCCAGATTTCTGCCAATGATTCAGGAATAGACTTTTCAAATACCCTGACACCCAGCCCGGAACTCAATATCCTTACCTATCTGTATTATTACAATGGCGCTGGAGTTGCTGCAGCAGATTTTAACAACGATGGCCTTGTAGACCTCTTTTTTACTTCCAACCAGGAAGCCGATCAACTGTACCTGAATCAGGGAAATTTCAAATTTCAAAACGCAACGGAACAAGCCGGAATTCTGCATGATGGCAGCTGGTCTACCGGGGTTACCTATGCCGATGTTAATGCAGACGGGCTTCTGGATATCTATGTATGCAAAGTTGGAGGATACAGGGCGTTGGAGGGACAAAATAAGCTGTATATCAATGTCGGGGTTAATGCAGACGGGATCCCGGAATTCCGGGAGGAAGCTGCACAATATGGGTTGGATTTTTCCGGGCTCTCCACCCAGGCAGCATTTTTTGATTACGACCTCGATGGGGATTTGGATCTGTTTCTCATGAACCACTCCGTACATCCCAACAGGGCCTATGGAAATGGTTCACAAAGGAGCAAATTTGATCCAATATCGGGAGATAGGCTGTTCAGAAATGAAAATGACTTCTTCACAGAGGTTACCGAAGATATCGGCATCTTTCAGGGCAAGATTGGATATGGACTTGGATTGGGGATCGGTGATCTAAATCAGGATGGGTATCCTGACCTCTATATTGGCAATGATTTTTTTGAGAACGATTATTTGTACATGAATCAAGGCAATGGGAAATTCAAGGAGATCGTTTCGGAAGATCCTGCCCGGTTAGGGCATACCACACACTTTTCTATGGGTAACGATCTCGCTGATATTAACAATGACGGACAATTGGATATTGTTTCCCTGGATATGCTGCCTGAGGATCTGGAAACCTACAAGGCTTCAGGACTGGAATATCCTTTTCCAACCTACGCCTACTATTTAAAAAATGGCTATGCCCCACAGTATATGCAAAATACGCTGCATCTGAATTTGGGAGACGCAACCTTTAGTGAAATAGGGCATTTATCTGGTATAGCAGCAACGGAATGGTCCTGGGGGGCACTGGTGGCAGATTATGACAATGACGGGTACAGGGACCTGTTTATCTCCAATGGGATACTCGGGGCTACGAATGATATGGACTTCGTAAGTTTTATCTCGAACGAGGAAATACAGCGAAATATTGACAAGGGCATGACCGAAGCGGACATGGCCCTCATCAACAAAATACCGGAAACAAAGGTGTCCAATTACTTTTTCAAAAATTCAGGTGATCTCAGTTTTGAAAATACCACCTTAGCCTGGCTGGATGCAAAAAACTCGTTTAGTAACGGTTGCGCCTATGCAGATCTGGATAATGACGGGGATCTGGATCTGGTGGTCAATAATGTCAATGAACCAGCTTATCTCTACCAGAACACCTCCGATACTACCAATCACTATCTGAAAATAGCGTTTAAGGGCTCCGGGAAGAACCTTCTTGGTTTGGGTGCTAAAGTGAAATTATTCTCCTCCAGTCAAGAATGGTATGGAGAGAATTTTGTGACCCGAGGGTATTTATCTGCCGTTCCCCCTACCCTGCATTTTGGGCTGGGAAGCATTTCCCAAGTAGATTCATTAAAGGTAATTTGGCCATCAGGAAAAACGCAGTTGCTCAGGAACATTGCAGCCGATCAGGAGATCACCCTCAAGGAAGATGAAGCACGAAACCCGGAACAATATCCAAACACTTCTTTAACGGCTATTGAAGATTCAGAACAAAACCTACCAATCGACCTGGTACACCGTGATCAGACTTCAATAGAGTTTAACCGTAACCCCCTTGTTCCTTATGCCAGCACCAATGAAGGTCCCGGAATTGCGGTGGCCGATGTCAACCGGGACGGTTTACAGGACCTGTTCGTAGGCGGTGGAAAAAAACAAGCTTCCAGCCTGCTTTTTCAAGACACTTCTGGCAATTTTATCCCCCAACAAGAAAACATGTTTGCAGCAGATGCAACAAGCGAGGATGTAGCTCAGGTGTTTTTTGATGCGAATGGAGATGGCTGGCCAGAATTACTTGTAGCAAGCGGAGGAAATGAATTTCAGTCGGGCCTGCCCCTGCAGCCCAGATTGTACTGGAATGAACAGGGGACCTTTCGTAAAGATTCCTTGCAATTCGCTAATGTTGAAGTAAACGCTTCACAGGTAGTTGCCGTTGATTTCGACCAGGATGGGGATTTGGATCTTACCCTTACTTCAGACCTTGTCCCCTGGGAATTTGGAAAAACCCCTGTCCAATATCTTTTTGAAAATGATGGATCAGGCAGGTTTAGTGATGTTACGCAAAGCAGGGCTCCGGAGTTTCAGTCTATTGGAAATGTAAAAGATGTTGAGTGGGTTGATATTGACGGAAATACCTATCCGGATCTGATCGTAGCCGGACACTGGATGCCCCTTACCATATTTTTAAATGATGGGGATACGCTAACAAAAATGGATAACAATGGCCTGGAAATGAGCCACGGCTGGTGGAATACGATAAAAGCAGGGGATTTTGATCAGGATGGGGACCTGGATTTAATCGCCGGGAATTTTGGGGAAAACAGCCTCTTAAAAGCAACAGAAAAAACGCCCCTAACCCTCTACCGGGAGGATTTTGACGACAATGGTACCATTGAAACCCTGGTCACCTACTTCAAAGAAGGGCGGGAGACCCCATTGGCGTCGAAAGACGAACTTGTAAAGCAAATGCCCTATCTGAATAAGGAATACCTTTCTTATAAGGCTTTTGCTAAAGCAGAGCTAAAGGATTTATTTACCGGGGAAAAATTAAATGCTGCAGAGAAAAAATTCGCCTACACTTTAAAATCACAGTACTTTGAAAATGATGGAAGCGGGAATTTTACACCCCGAACACTCCCCAAAATGGCACAGGCTTCTGTAGTGCGCGATATCGCAGTAAAAGACCTGAATAACGATGGCTTTTCGGATGTATTTCTGGTGGGCAACTTTTATGAGATTAGCACTCAATTGGGTAGGATGGATGCTGGTCATGGCGTACTTTTGCAAAATGACCAACAGGGAGGGTTCCTGTGGTCGCCAAACAGAGATTTTACGTATTCGGGTCCTGCCCGGAACATTAAAGAATTAACGATTAAGAATGCAGACTACTGGATCATCGGCATAAATAACGCTCCGGTAGTTTTGATAAACCAAAACCGTAAATGAGCATGAAATCGGGTTACCAAAAAGTGCTTTTGGGCATAATGGCCTGTGTGGTGTTGGCCAGTTCCTGTGAGACCAAAACGAAAGAGGAAACTGGAAATCAACCAGAACAAGCAACCTTGTTTAAATTGCTGTCCCCGCGGGAAACCGGAGTCAGTTTTATTAATGCCGTTGAAAACCAGAAGGATTTCAACATTTTTAAATACCGGAATTTCTATAACGGTGGGGGCGTGGCCATAGGCGACATCAACAATGATGGTCTTGCCGACCTCTACCTTACAGGCAACATGGAACCCAACCGTTTATATCTCAATAAGGGTGATCTGACTTTTGAGGATATCTCCGAAAGTGCTGGGGTATTAGGAAATAAGCCCTGGTCTACCGGGGTAGTCATGGTAGATATAAATCAGGATGGCTTACTGGACATCTATGTGAGTAATGCCGGAAACCTGGAGGGGAACAACCACGACAACGATTTATACATAAATAACGGGGATCTCACCTTCACGGAGAAGGCTTCTGAATATAACCTGTCTAAGACCGGGTTTTCTACACATGCTTCTTTCTTTGACTACGATAAAGACGGAGATCTGGATGCATACATTCTCAATAACAGTAATATTCCGGTAAGTAGCCTGGGATACGCAGAACAGCGGGAAGTACGGGCCCAGGACTGGGAGGGTGTCCCGGATATTTTCAAAGGTGTGGGAGACATGCTGCTCCGAAACGACAATGGCAAATTCGTAGATGTGAGCGAGGCAGCAGGAATTTACGGAAGCCTTATCGGGTTTGGCTTGGGAGTAATGGTTACCGATATCAACAAGGACTTATACCCGGATATCTATGTCTCCAATGACTTCTACGAGCGAGATTACCTGTACATCAACAATCAGGACGGCACTTTTACCGAAGACATCAAGAACTGGACCTCGCATTTGTCCTTGTCGGCCATGGGGATTGATATGGCCGATATCAACAATGACGGACATGCTGAAATATTTATAACGGATATGCTGCCGGAACCCGAAGAGAGGGTCAAATCCGTAATGGAATTTGAAGGCTATGATGTATTCAGGCTCAAGCAAAGTAAGGATTTCTATCAGCAGTACATCCAGAATACGCTGCAGCTCAACAATGGAAACGGCTCCTTTTCGGAAGTTGCCTATTTCAGTGGCGTGGATGCGACCGACTGGAGCTGGGCCGGACTGCTTTTCGATATGGACAACGATGGTCTCAGAGATATTTTTATTACCAATGGGATCAATCATGACCTGACCGACCTGGACTTTGTGGATTTCTTTGCCAATGAAATCATACAGAAGATGGCCCTCACCGGAAGGAAAGAGTCGATCGATTCTATTATTGCAAAAATGCCTATCAAGCCACAACCCAATTTTGCCTACCGCAATAATGGCGATATTACTTTTGACAATGCTAACAAAGATTGGGGGTTTGAACTTCCCAGTCTGTCCAATGGAGCTGCCTATGGGGATCTGGATAATGACGGGGACCTGGACCTTGTGGTAAACAATGTCAATATGGAAGCCTTTATTTACGAAAACCTGACCGATGAACAACGGGATCACAATTATATCAAGCTTCAGTTTGAGGGACCTGAAAAAAATAAATTTGCCATCGGTACTACGGCCCTATTGTACTATGATGAAAATACTGTGCTTCAGGACCTTATGCCGTTCCGTGGCTTCCAGTCGTCCATGGACTACGTAATGACCATTGGTCTCGGCCAAACAGAAATGCTGGATTCGATACGGATTATCTGGCCCGATGACCGCACCCAAAAACTTGAAAAAACCCAGGCCAATCAATTTCTGACCCTTGCCCATTCGGATAGCTTACCCAAATACACCCCTCCAAAACCGGAGGCCATAGTGCCATTAATCAAGGAGGTTGGGAATACCAGGCTAATTGCCCACGAAGAGAACAATTACAACGATTTTGATTACGAGGGTATGATCTACAACCTGCTTTCTCAGGAAGGTCCGGCTTTGGCGGTTGGCGATATCAATGGGGATGGAAATGAGGATATTTTCATTGGGGGTGCTAAAGACCAGCCAGGCATTATATACCAGCACCTTGGTAAAGGGCAATTGAAAACCATCGAGCAAAGGGCATTTGAAACAGATATGAACTTTGAAGATACTGCCGCCGCATTTCTGGATGCTGATGGGGATGGGGATATGGATTTAATAGTAGGTAGCGGTGGCAACCAGGTAGGGGATGAAAACACCTATCGAGCCCGCTTGTATTTAAATGATGGCCGGGGTTATTTTACGCGCTCCGCGGAACAGCTGCCCACTACCTTTAAGAATATATCCGTAATCTCCCCTGAAGACTTCGATGGGGATGGAGATAT
>JABDRK010000082.1 GCA_013041785.1 Eudoraea sp. | reverse complement strand
ACTCACGACTACCACGATGTGCTTCCCTTTGCAGAACGTGCTATTGTGATCAGAAATGCTGAAATCCATGTCGATCAGCCTATATTAGAATTGTATAATCATCCGCGAAATCTGTATGTGGCTTCTTTGTTCGGAGAGGCTAACCTACTCCCTATAGAGGTTATTAAATCGTATGCCAATACCAAACGACGAATTATCGTTTATGCGCATGAATTCCGGGTTTCCTTCTCCTCAGGATTACCCGTAACCGTTGTCCGATCCTACCCCATGGGGAGTTATTTCCTGGTTGAGGGAACTCTTGAGGAAGGACATGCCGTTTATTTTAATTCAAACGAATCGCTAAAAACAGGGCTGAATGCCTTTCTCAATATTTCTTTAGAAACCATCAATCAGCGACTGTCTCCCTGATTATGGATAAGCAAGAAATCTTAAGAGAACTTCAATTTCGTGCCGTGCGCAGCAGCGGGCCCGGGGGGCAGCATGCCAATAAAGTTTCAAGCAAGGTTGAACTGAATTTTAACCTTAAAGATTCGAAATCCCTGACCGAATCAGAGAAAGACCGCCTGGCTCAGTTTTTTAAAAATCGCCTGTCCCAAGCCGGAATACTTGTACTTCAATGTGACGAAACCAGGAGCCAACACCAAAATCGCTCGCTACTTATCCGCCGTTTTCTTAAACTACTGAATACAGGACTGAAAAAACCGAAACCCAGAAAACCAACCCGGCCTAAGCGGAGTGCGGTGCTGAAAAGATTAGAATACAAGAAGAAGCAGGCTCAGAAAAAACAACAGCGGCAGAAACCCAAACCCGAGTAGAAACGACTGTTTTCAAATAGATAGATTGCCCCTTTTTACTTGTTTGTAGGGAATGCTTATACCAACAGTACATGAAACAGGAAAACCATAAGTGCCCCTGTAATCCCAAGAACAAAAGTACCCAAACTGAACAAGCGATAGCCGGTATTTACACCCATCCCGCTCATCTGGGTTACTACCCAGAAGAAGCTGTCATTGGCATGGGAAATAACTGAAGACCCCGAACCAATAGCCAGGACCACCAGGGCTTTTTCAATATCGGTCTCAAAACCGAGTGTAGACATCATCGGCATTAGGATAGAGGCTGCTGTAATCAAGGCAACGGTAGACGAACCCTGTGCCGTTTTTAGCGCAGCTGCCAAGACAAATGGCAGAAAGATTCCAAGATTCAGGGGCGATAAACTTTGTCCGAGTGTCGTGGCAATCCCTGAATCCTGTAAGATTTGTCCAAAGATACCCCCTGCTCCTGTAATCAATACGATAGATGCCGCGTCCTTAACGGCCTTGCCCACCCATCCCGTTGTGGAAAGCATTTCATAACTGATCTTTTGGGGTAGTAAAAGGCAGAGGAATACCCCAATTAACAGGGCGATAACCGGTTCCCCGACAAAACCGATAAAATCGATAAGGCCGCCTTCCCATCCTGTTCGTTCCGGGTTAAAGACCGATTTAAGGACAATGAGCAGGATTGGGACCAGGATAGGGATTGAGGAACGCAGGGGACCCGGACGATTTTCTACGGCCTCCACAGTATCCGGATTATCCTCCCCAGCGGCAGGTGAAATATAGGTTTTGGAAGCGTACTTTTTTGCAAAGAATATGGCGGCTGCCAGGGCCACAATACTTACCGGTATCCCAAGGCCGATTACCAGTCCCAGATCGGCTCCTATAAGACCGGCAGCTGCAATGGGTCCCGGGGTTGGGGGTACCAGGGTATGGGAGGCCAGCAAACCTACCCCAAGGGCTACTGCAGAGCCAGAGATGGAAAGCTTTGCCTTCCTGCTAAGGCTCTTGTTAAGCGGGTGGAGCAGCAAAAAACCGCTATCTGCAAAAACCGGGATCGAAACGATGTAGCCAATAATCCCCATAGCTGAGGTAACCCGCTTCCTGCCGATCAATCCAAGTACTTTTTCGGCTATGGTATAGGCCCCTCCTGTATTTTCTAGAAACGCCCCGATGATCACCCCGAGAAAAATGATCAGTCCAACCTTGCCCAGGGTATTACCAAAACCGCCGTTTATAGAGGTGATAATCGCATCGTACGGCATTCCGGCTATCAAACCATATCCAATGGAAATAACAAATAAGGCGATGAAGGGGTGTACCTTCAGTCTTGTAGTCAGGACAATAATCAAGATCACTGCCAACAGCAAATACAACAACTCCATAATACTATTTAGCTATGCGCCCCTTTACCTTATTCAACAGATTAAACCGCAAAAAAAAGATCTGTAGGCATTCGTTTGGGTTGAAGTTAATAAATGAAAGTGTAGGTTTTGTCCCCAGTATCTATAATTATGAGCGCTTATTGATCCTGATGGTAGAGATCGGCCAGTTTATACATGAGATAGGCAGTAATAGTCCTCTCGTTCTGGCCAGTGCGGAATAATTCATATACCAGGGATTTGTTCTCCTCGCCAAAAAAATCCAGGTCATCTGACCCATACTCCTCGAAAGCCTTCCAGGATTTTAGCCCTTCCAGCATTTTTCGGTGTGCCTGATACCTTCTTCTCGCAAGAATCAGCGATTCTCTGAAATCAGGGTCATCTTCTTTAGGTCTCAATTTCCTTTTAGACAACACCTCTTCGTACTCCTGTTTTATCCGGGCATCCGCTTTTTCTGCCTCGGCAATGATTCTGTAATAGGCCCCGTTTACCCATTTTCGGTATCGCTCTTTAAATTCATCCCTGGTTTTCTCAGTATCAGGAAGAACAGAAATCCTCAGGTCAGAAGGACCGATAATCATATACCGAAGTTCACTGTCTACATAGGAAAAGGTTTTAGAGGATCTCAGTGCCTCTTTCCATGCCTGGGATTGAATAATCTCCTTCCACAGCCTCCGGTATTCGCGTTGGTACTTCGTTTGCTTGGAAACCGCGCAGCCTGATAATTGTAAAACCCCCGTAAAAAGGATAAGGTATAAACCATATGTGAAAATGCTGTTTCGCATGCTTCAATCAACCGGCCAGGTCCGCTAATTCCTTTCCAACCATACTGCCTATAGCAATTCCCATGCCTCCCAAACGGACCCCGCAATACACCTGATTTGACAAGGCTTTAACAATGGGCTTTTTTTGCGCACCCACTCCCATTATCCCACTCCACCGGGAGGCTATCGATATCTCCTTTCCGGGAAGTATTACCTCACTTAGGAGTTGCTCCAAACGCTGCTGAACAAGGCTTGTTTGTCCAAATTGTTCGGTTTCCTCCGTTTTAAAATCAAGGTTGCGGCCGCCTCCTAACAAGATTCGGTTATCTATATCCCGGAAATAATAGAACCCCTCCTCGAGATGAAAGGTCCCTTGTATGTGCAGCTCAGGGATAGGTTCGGTAATCAGGACCTGTGCCCGCGCCGGTTTTACTTCGGCTCCAATAAACTTTGAAGCAAATCCATTGGTGGCCATAAGGAGTTTAGAAGTTTTCAATTCAAAAGCCTCTGTTCGAACCACTACCCCATCACCCGTTGTTTGATAGTCTTTGACCGTTATGCCGTTCAAGATCAATACTCCGGACTCCTGCACTTTCTGTAGCAGGGACAACATCATATTCCCCGTGTCTATTTGTCCTTCACAGACATTGGTGATATACTGTTTCTGTATGTGTTGAAACCTAAATGTATTGGGGTTATGAACAAATGCCTTTGGCCCTAAAACCGGACTTACCAGTTCATTTATGGAATCCATTGACTCCAAACATTTTTCATAAAGATCCTGATCCGATTGCATGAACAATTCATGGCCCCCGGTTTCTTTGTATTTCAAGGCTTGATCACCCAATAGTTTACGGAGTCTTTGGATTCCCTGAAAACGCTTAGTTACCAACTCCAGGACTTCAGCTTCGCTGTGTTTTTGTAAATCAGCCAGGATCTCGGAAATACTGCCAAAACAAGCAAAGCCGGCATTTTTGGTGCTTGCCCCCTGGGGCAAAAGGCCTTTTTCCAATATCAGGATTTTGGCTTTGGGAAAAGTTTCTTTTAAATGCAGTGCACAACTAAGGCCCACAATGCCGCTTCCAATTACCGTATAATCAACATTGGACAACCAGCTTTTATGTTCCCAGTAACTCAACTCCATTGCTAAAAAAACTCCGATCGAAATCGGAGTTTTTATTTATTCTTCTTCAGGTTTTAAAATAAAATCCTCCATGAACTTCGTGGTGTAATTCCCGGCGAGGTAGTCCGGGTGTTCCATAAGCTGACGGTGAAAAGGGATGGTTGTTTTAACCCCTTCTATTACAAACTCCTCCAGGGCCCGCTTCATTTTATTGATCGCCTCTTCCCGGGTCTGGGCTGAAGTGATCAGTTTGGCAATCATGGAATCGTAGTGTGGTGGGATCACATAACCACTGTAAACATGAGTGTCCAAACGAACTCCGTGGCCACCGGGAGTATGCAGTGTCGTGATCTTTCCGGGTGAGGGTCGAAAATTATTATAGGGGTCTTCCGCATTAATCCGACATTCAATGGAATGCAGTTTGGGATAGTAATTCTGCCCGGTAATAGGCACCCCTGCCGCAACCAGAATCTGTTCGCGGATGAGGTCATAATCCACTACCTGCTCGGTAATGGGGTGTTCCACCTGTATCCGGGTATTCATCTCCATGAAGTAAAAATCACGGTGCTTGTCTACCAGGAACTCAATCGTACCTGCACCTTCGTATTTGATATATTCTGCCGCTTTAACTGCTGCTTCGCCCATAGCATCCCTAAGACTGTCTGTCATAAAGGGAGATGGTGTTTCTTCCGTAAGCTTTTGGTGTCTTCTTTGGATGGAACAATCCCGTTCTGATAAATGACAAGCGTTTCCGAACTGATCCCCGATCACCTGGATTTCAATATGCCTGGGTTCTTCAATAAGTTTTTCCATGTACATTCCCCCATTGCCGAAAGCGGCAACAGCCTCCTGCACTGCACTTTCAAAGGCCGATTCAAGTTGTTCCTCGCTGAATACGGCCCGCATCCCTTTGCCTCCACCCCCGGCAGTGGCCTTGATCATAACCGGGTAGCCCATTTTCTTCGCTATTTTCTTGGCATCTGCTACATCCTTCAACAAACCATCAGAACCGGGAACAGTTGGGACTCCGGCCTTTTTCATGGTTTCCTTGGCAGTAGCCTTATCCCCCATTTTTTCAATATGTTCTCCGGAAGCACCGATAAATTTAATCTCGTGTTCCGCACAAATACGGGAAAATTTGGCGTTTTCAGATAAAAATCCATACCCTGGATGAATAGCATCCGCGTTTGTGATTTCAGCCGCTGCAATAATGTTGGGAATTTTGAGATAAGACTGGTTGCTCGGTGCTGGTCCGATGCACACAGCTTCGTCCGCGAATCTCACATGCAAGCTTTCTTCATCCGCTTTGGAGTAGACCGCAACGGTTTTTATTCCCATTTCTTTACAGGTTCTGATGATCCGCATAGCGATCTCACCCCTGTTTGCAATAAGTATTTTCTTGAACATAACCTTTAGTATTATACCTTGTCTTCATTGGTTATACAGGTCTCAGATGAACGAGTGAAAAACCTGCCATTGATGACTCAGGAATTTAAGAAGGGTCGATCAGGAATAAAGGCTGATCAAATTCCACTGGTGAGGAATCTTCCACCAGGACTTTGACTATTTTGCCTGAAACCTCTGATTCAATATCATTAAAAAGTTTCATGGCCTCGATCACACAAAGCACATCCCCTTTAGCTATAGAAGCCCCAACCTCAACAAATGGTGGTTTATCCGGAGAAGGTTTTCTGTAGAAGGTTCCGATAATCGGTGATTTGATGGTGATGTATCGGGAATCCTCTTCAGTTTCCGCAGCTGGTTTCTCCGTTGCTGCCGTAGCTTCAGCAGGGGCAGCGGGCATGACAGGATGTGTCATAGGCTGTGTCACTGGAATCTGCTGAACAATAGTAGTTTCTGGCGTGGAGCCCGTTGTACCCGTCCTGATGGTAATCTTGATGTCGTCCGTCTCAAGTTTTACCTCGCTTGCGCCTGATTTGGCCACGAACTTAATTAAACTTTGAATCTCCTTAATATCCATGGAATTCGATTTTTATAGTTGTATCATTAGCTGTTATACGCCCATTTTAAATAGATGGCCCCCCAGGTAAATCCACCGCCAAAGGCCGCAAAAACAAGGTCGTCGCCTTTCTTTAGCTGCGCTTCATAATCATGCAACAGCAGGGGCAGGGTTGCCGAGGTGGTATTCCCATATTTTTCAATATTCATCATAACTTTCGATTCCTCCAGCTCCATACGCTTCGCCGTAGCATCGATAATACGTTTGTTTGCCTGGTGCGCAACCAACCAGTTTACATCATCATGAGTGAGGTTATTCCTGTCCATGATTCTGGCTGCCACGTCGGCCATATTGGAGACCGCAAATTTGAAAACCGATTTGCCGTCCTGAAAAACAAAGTGTTTCTTCTCTTTTACCGTTTCCTCCGTTGGAGGCATCAATGATCCCCCGGCATCAATTTTCAGGAATTCTCTTCCACTACCATCCACTCGCAAATATTCATCCAAAAGTCCCAGACCTTCGGTGTTGGGTTCGAACAGGACTGCTCCGGCACCATCTCCAAAAATGATACAGGTGGTGCGGTCTGTATAGTCGATTATAGATGACATTTTATCTGCTCCAATTAACAGTACTTTTTTATACTTGCCAGATTCAATAAAACGGGCCGCTGTTGACATCCCAAAGAGAAAGTTGGAACAGGCAGCCTGTAAATCAAAGGCAAACGCATTTGTGGCCCCGATCTTGGTGGCTACATAAACTGCAGTTGATGCCACTGGCATATCTGGCGTAGCCGTCCCGAGCAAAACCAAATCTATCTCCTTAGGATCCAGATTTCTCTTAGCAATGAGGTCTTCAGCTGCTTTAATAGCTAAAAAGGAAGTTCCCTTATCCGGGTCTTTCAGGATTCTTCTTTCCTTAATACCCGTTCTGGTAGTAATCCATTCATCTGTGGTGTCTACCATGGTCTCCAACACTTTGTTGGTCAACCTGAAGTCGGGAACATATGCCCCTACAGCTGTTATAGCTGCTGTAATTTTGCTCATGCTAAAGGTGGTTTTTTCTCCAGAAAACCATCAAAATGGCTTTAAAAGCGGTGAAAATTAGTGATTTTTCGCTAATAACTAGTGAAAATGTGATAATTCTGCTCATGGGTGTCCATAAAAAAACTCCCACTTTTAAAGTGGGAGTCCTATTCTTACGATCACTGTTTATTCGCTTACTTCCTCATTACTGTCGATCAGTACCTGTCCGCGATAATACAATTTTCCTTCATGCCAATGTGCCCTGTGGTAAAGGTGCAATTCTCCGGTTGCCGGATCCTTGGCTAATGTAGGGGCAGTGGCTTTATAGTGTGTTCGCCTTTTATCTCTCCTGGTTTTAGATATTTTTCTTTTAGGATGTGCCATTGTGCAACTTATTTATCCGTTAGTAAATCTTTTAAGGCATCCCATCTGGGATCTGTTTTATTTTCGTCTTTCCTTGTTTCTTTTGGTTGTAATTCATCCAGGCGCTTTAAAGCCTCAGATTTAAGGGTTCCGTCGTTTACTCCTGGGTGGACCCGCTTTTGAGGTACTGCCAATACCAGCATTTCATAAACCAGTTGTGCTATGTTGATCTGGTGCTCTCCATGGGGAAGAATGAGGATTTCATCATCTTCATCATTGTATACCTCCCCAAATTTTACGACAAGTTCCATATTCCCTTTTACCGGCTGATCAAAAGGTTCACTGGTAAGGTCGCAATCGACATTTACCGTGCCCTGAGCATAGAACTCCAATTCGAGCATTGTACTCATACGATTCAGCTTCAGGATAAGGTCTATATCCGCGTTGTTGAATTCACGATAACCAAAAGAGTCAAAGAACGCATTGTCTACCTTGAAATCAAACTGGTGTTTTCCTTGCTTTAATCCCGAGAAAGGAATGCTGAATTCCTTATGCTTCTCCATCATTAACACTAGTTTAAGGCGTGCAAAGATACTTTTTTTTTCCAATAACACAATTGAAAACAAAAGATATTTGGCCGGTGGATTTTAGCGCTTCAGCTTTTGTTTTTTAAGGGGATTAGCTGTGAGTTCCTGATATTCAATACGGTTTTTATAAATCCGTAGCGCCATGTGTACGGCCTCCTTAAATGAACTTGCATCGGCAGTTCCCTGGCCGGCAATGTCCAGTGCAGTTCCGTGGTCCGGAGAGGTACGTATTTTGGAAAGGCCAGCCGTGAAATTAACGCCTTTGCCGAAAGAGAGCGTTTTAAAGGGTATCAGACCCTGGTCGTGGTAAGCGGCTAAGACCGCATCAAACTGCTTATACGTTTCTGAGCCAAAAAAGCCGTCTGCCGCATAAGGCCCAAATACCAAATGTCCTTCCTCTGCCAGGGTTCGCGGGGTAGGTTTCATAACCTTTTCATCCTCTTTGCCTATGACCCCATCATCCCCGCTATGCGGATTGATTCCCAATACGGCAATCCGGGGTTTTCGGATCCCGAAATCCATCCTAAGTGAATTTTCCACCAGGAGCACCTTAGTTCGGATCAATTCAGGGGTAATCTTTTCTGCGACATCCTTAACCGCCACATGGTCTGTAAGCAATCCTACCTTTAGCGTATCTGTCACCATAAACATCAGGCTCTGTCCATCCAGTTGCTCCGCGAGATAATCCGTATGGCCTGGAAAACCATACTCCTCATCCTGAATATTCTTTTTATTGATCGGCGCAGTGACCAACACGTCTATATCTCCTTTTTTTAATGCATTAACCGCTGCCCTTAGGGATTTGATGGCATACGTACCGGCTTCCTTGCTCTCTTCACCAAACCGAATTTCCGGAGCTTCCTTCCATACATTGACCACATTGATCTTCCCTGAAATACTTTTGGAGGGCTCGTTTATCCCTGTGAATTGAATATTTAGTTTTAACGTATTCTTGAGTTCCGATATAATCTTATTGCTTGCAAAAATTACCGGGGTGCAAAATTCTAACATCCGGGGATCCTCAAAAGTTCTCAGGGCAACTTCCCCACCTATCCCGTTCAGGTCGCCTATGGAAATTCCCAATTTTATTTTGCCCTTATCCTTCATTATAAATCCCCGTTTTAGTCTTAATTTTACGCCGTAAAACTACTTAATTTCATCGACACATGTTTACTGGGATCATAGAAAGCCTCGGACAGGTAGCCAAGCTGGAAAAAGAAGGCGGGAACCTGCATATTACCATTAAAGCAGGTATTGCCAATGAACTGAAAATAGACCAGAGCGTGGCTCATAACGGGGTGTGCCTTACGGTAGTCGCGGTCAATGGAGACACCTATACGGTTACGGCCATTCAGGAGACCCTCCAGAAAAGTAATTTAGGCCTGCTTGCCGTTGGGAATCATGTGAATCTGGAAAGGTCGATGGTCCTGGGCGATCGCCTGGACGGTCATATTGTACAGGGTCATGTAGACCAGACCGCCGTTTGTACTGCAGTCAAAACCCTGGAAGGTAGCTGGATGTATACCTTTGAATACGATTCCAAATTGAACAATGTAACCATCGAAAAGGGCTCCGTGAGTGTAGATGGGGTTAGCTTAACCGTGGTTGATTCCGGGGAAAATACTTTTAGCGTAGCCATTATCCCTTACACCTATGACAATACGCGTTTTAAGGACTACAAAATTGGAAGTGTAGTCAATCTCGAATTTGATGTTATCGGGAAGTACGTAGCCCGACTATTAGAATCCCATCAGTAATTAAGGCTGTGCCTCAGGGGTCAGACCTTGATAAATATTTTCTTGCGGTACATCACGTATGCCAACAGCAGGTAAAAGGCTATAACCGTTAGTCCATAAAGTAAGGAAGACAGCTTCATTGCCATAAATTCATGTACATAAAGGTTTTGGAATACCCACTGATGCAGGGAAGTACCTGGACTCACCTGAATCTTGTAGAACAAAGAGCTGATAAAGCTCGACAGGAAATATACGGTAATGGCATTGGCCCCCGCATATTTGAAAATACTGCCAAAGCGCAGACCCTGGACATCCGTCAAAAAATATATCGCTGCCAGGAACAAATTTGCCCAGCCGGCAGTCGCCAGCACATAGCTACTGGTCCATATTGCTTTGTTGATGGGAAAAACGAGGTCCCACAAATTCCCCAATAGGATCATCAGGATACCCAGCCCGGCTAAAATCCATTCTTTGTTTGCCTTTTTGCTTACCAGAATGAATCCGGTAAAAATCCCCAATAAGGAAGTGGCGATGGAAGGCAGGGTGCTTAGTATTCCCTCAGGATCGTAATCTGCCTTATACATATGGGTTCCCAAAACCTTCAGGTCGATATAGTTCGCCCAATTGTTGGGCGCACGGTCAAAGGTAGGTTCCAACCCGTTTATTGGGATATAACCCAGCCAGATCCTGTACCCCAGCAG
>JABDRK010000058.1 GCA_013041785.1 Eudoraea sp. | reverse complement strand
GTCTACGGGCCATACGGTGCAATTACCAATGGATAAAGGCGAGGGACAGCAGTGGAACCGATCCCCTGGGAATCTTTACAGTGATCCTGTGAAGATTAGCATCCCTGAAAGTGGCTCAGTCTCTTTTGAGGTGGTCCTGGACCAGGTAATTCCTGATATTCCGGAACCTGAGGACACCGAATGGATCAAACATATAAAGATCAAATCAGAAAAACTATCCGAATTCTGGGGACGCGATATGTATTTGGGAGCCCATATCCTGCTGCCTAAAGGTTTTTATGATCACCCCGAAGCCCAATACCCCCTTATGGTTTTCCATGGGCATTTCCCCTCCGATTTTGGTGGATTTCGTACCACCCCGCCTGATGAAGGTCTGGAACCTGAATATTCAGCGCGGTTTGATGTGGAGGGATATAATATCGTACAACAACAGGAAGCTTACGATTTTTATAAACGATGGAATGAACCGGACTTTCCGCGATTCCTGATCATCGAAATACAGCATCCCACACCTTATTATGACGATTCTTATGCCGTTAACTCGGCCAGTCAGGGTCCTTATGGAGATGCCATAACCTACGAACTTATCCCGCATATTGAGAAAGAATTCCGGGGAATAGGGGAAGGCTGGGCCCGTTTCCTGTACGGTGGCTCTACCGGAGGCTGGGAAGCCCTTGCCGTGCAGGTAAAATATCCGGAGGAGTACAATGGCTGCTTTGCGGCATGCCCGGATCCCATTGATTTCAGAGCCTACTGCCTAACGAATATTTACGAGGATAACAACGCCTATTATTACGACAGCAACCACAAAAAACTGGAAGTACCGGCCCATAGAGATTATCTGGGACAGATACAAACCACGGTGCGCGAGTACAACCACCTGGAGTTGGTTTTGGGGGATAAATCCCGTTCCGGACAACAGTGGGATATCTGGGAGGCCACCTATTCGCCACAGGCATCCGATGGATACCCGGAAAGGCTTTGGGATAAGCATACCGGTGAGATTAACCCCGAGGTTGCAGCATACTGGAAGGAGAATTACGACTTGCGTCATATTCTTGAGCGCGACTGGGATAAACTGGGGGAACAGCTTCGAGGCAAAATACACATCTATTGCGGGGACATGGATAATTACTACCTGAACAATGCGGTTTATCTCATGGAAGACTTCCTGGAAAACACCACAGATCCATATTACGAGGGTGAGGTTTTGTACGGAGACCGGGCAGAACATTGCTGGAACGGGGATCCGGAATTGCCAAATCACTTGAGCCGTTTGCGGTACAACAGTATGTATGTGCCCAAAATCATGGAACGCATAGCAGCAAGTGCCCCCAAGGATGCAGATCTTAAGAGCTGGAGATACAAATAAAACTTTAACCTATGAAATACAGAACATTTGGAAGAACAGGCTGGAAAGTAAGTGAGATCGGTTACGGTATGTGGGGTATGGGTGGCTGGAAGGAATCGGATGACCAGTTATCTATGCAATCCCTTGATGTGGCCGTGGAAAAGGGGGTAAATTTCTTTGATACCGCATGGGGCTATGGTAATGGTCATAGCGAAAGACTGCTGGGTCAATTGCTGGAAAGACACCCGGATAAAAAATTATATACTGCCAGCAAGATCCCTCCCAAGAATTTTTGTTGGCCGGCCAAGCCAGAATATGCCTTTGAGGATTCTTATCCTGTAGCACACATTATGAATTTTACCCATAGAACGCTTAAAAACCTGGGAAGGGAACAAATAGACCTCATGCAGTTCCATACCTGGGACGAAAGCTGGACAGATCGGGAGGAATGGCAACGTGCAGTTGAGGACCTCAAAAGTTCCGGAAAGGTAGCTGCTATGGGGATCAGCGTGAACCGCTGGGAACCGGAGAATGGCATCAAAGCCCTGGAAACGGGTTTGATAGATGCGGTGCAGGTTATCTACAACATCTTTGACCAGGCTCCGGAAGATGTGCTCTTTCCACTTTGTGATGAATTGAATATTGCTGTTATCGCCAGGGTACCTTTTGATGAAGGGACGCTGACTGGAAATCTTACCAAAGAAACGGTTTTCCCGGAAGGAGATTGGCGGGCTTCCTATTTTGTGCCTGAAAACCTGTTAGCCAGTGCTGAAAGGGCAGACCGGTTAAGACCTGTGGTCCCGGATGGCATGACGATGGCGGAAATGGCCCTCAGGTTTATTCTGATGAACAATACCGTGAGTACCACTATCCCGGGGATGCGCAAATTAAAAAACGTTCTGGCCAACGTGCAGACCAGTGATGGGTGCGGATTATCCGAGAATTTGCATACAGAATTAAGAAAACATCGATGGGACCGCACGCCTACCGCCTGGTCCCAATAGGCAAGTTTTTTAAAATGGACTGGAAAAGACTTATTTCACAAATCATTGCGGCTATTGTTCTTTATACTGTGATATCGGTGGTCCTGGAAAAGGACTACAGCATGGAGACCTGGCTGAATGAAGGAAAGGAAGCCCTGATCTTTGGGGCCATTTTTGGGGTTTTGATGTGGCTACGGATGCGTTTTCGGAAACCCGAATAGTTTATTATTTGGCAAACAATTGCCCCATATCTTTAAAGGCTTTGAATTCCAGCGCATTCCCTGCAGGATCCAGGAAAAACATGGTGGCCTGTTCGCCTACCTCACCTTCAAAACGGATGTAGGGTTCAATAACAAAGGAAATCCCCCTGGACTTTAAATGTTCTGAAAAGGACTGGAAAGTATCCCAGGGAAGTACCACGCCATAATGCGGAACCGGGACATTCTTTCCATCCACGGGATTGGTATGCAGTTCACCCTCACCCTTAGGTTTATAGTGGATTACTAGCTGGTGGCCAAAAAGGTTGAAATCAACCCAGTGGTCGCTACTTCGTCCTTCTTCACATCCCAGGACTTCACGGTAAAAAGTACGGCACTCTTGCAAATTATGCACAGGAATAGCTACATGAAAAGGGGTAATACTCATATCAGACAGGTTTCTTCAAAAATAGTCCTTTTCTAGGATTTCAGAAAGTCTGCAATCTGATGGTTTACCTCTTCCTGGTGCAAAGAGTGCCCTAATCCCCGGGTTCTGATCAGTGTACTGTCTTTCCAGCGGGCGTGTACGCGTTCGGAGGCGCTAAACGGGGCTATGGCATCAAGCTCGTCGTGAATAAGCAGGCCTTTTACCTGCAACTTTTCAGCAAATTTCGAAGTCGAAAAATCCTGTATCCCAAATCCGAAGTGTTTTTGGAAATAGTTGTCCAGGGCCCGCATAACCCGGTTATTGAATTTCAGCAAATTTTGGTAATGATCCATGATCTCCGGAAACTCTGAGGGAGAACCAATCGTAACCACTTTTTCTATACCATTAGGACCATATACATATTGATGGTATACGGCTGTCATTCCTCCTACGGAATGCCCCACAACACATTGCGGGTGATACTCCTTTTTTACCTGTTCCACACATTCGGCATACAGGAGCACATTCAGAATCTCCCCGCCCGATTTTCCATGGGCCGGTGCATCAAAGGCTACGATATCAAACCCTTCCGCCTTAAGAATTTTTATCAGGTTCCTCCATCTGAAGGTATTGCTTTCCCAGCCGTGCAAAAGCAATACACGTTCCCTTTCTCCCGGCCAGTGATAAGTCTGGAGCTGAATTCCTCCAATTTCTATGATCCGGTTGCGCGCTTCTAACAAATAGTCTTCCTGAACAGGCAGCACCTTTCCCTTCCTCGGGGTGCAAAAGAGGGTAAAGGCTTTTTCTGCAGCCAGCTTTGGGGAGAACAGGGCCAAAATGTTAAAATAGGCCCCATAGAGTGGAGGTAATATTCGGGTTAAGATACGCCTCATTTACATATAGCAACTTTTACATAGGATCCGAATAGGGGGAACAAATGCTGAATAACCGAATGATATCCAAAGCGAAAACACAACACCTAATCCCAGCCAATCATAAGGTACTTGATCTTTGCTTTATCCGGGATCTGAACCTCCTCTATATTGATATCCTGGGTATAGCGCAAACTTGCCGGGAGTTCTTCCCGGTCTATTGTAAAATACACATCGTGGTCCTTAACAAAAATAACAACGTTGTTTATGGAAGTAACCACTTTCTTAATATCGTATTGCGCCTTTATATCTTTAAAAGTGCTGGCCAGCCCTATACCTTTGTCGGTAAGGTAACGGGGGTCGTTGATCCGGATATTTCCAATCCCTTGAATACTATCGTTGTCAGGCGTAACCGTTAAGAGCGGTTTCCCTCCTTTTTCAAAGATGTTTATCCGATTAATCCTGGCAAGGGAGAAGGAGGAATCGCTAATCACCGAATCTGCCGCATACAGGGTTGTAATATCCGTAAATGGAGTATCCCGGTTTAACAGGCCTACGCCATCTTTCCGGATACTAAACTGAACGTCCTGTTCCTGCTGGCATTGCCAAAACAGTCCGATTACAATTAAAAGGAGGAGGATTTTATTTTTTTCCATTTTTGTCAACGCATCACTTTTTTCATAATTCCCAGTACGCCACGGATAAAGGTTGCACTTGTAAGCACTTTTATCACCGGGTTTTGCCGGGTACTCCTTCTGCTTCGTGTGGTTTTTCGCGAACGGCTTGTACGTACTTCTCTCTCGGCTTCCTTTTTGGCTTCCGATTCGGCCCGTTCTATTTTTTCGTTAAGTAATTCATAAGCACTTTCCCGGTCAATAACCTCATTGTATTTTGGCACGAGTTTCGAAGCTTTTATTTCGGCCTTTAATTCAGCAGGTGTTAAAACATCCATTCGGCTCATAGGTGCCCGAAGCATAGT
>JABDRK010000057.1 GCA_013041785.1 Eudoraea sp. | reverse complement strand
ATATTATGACCTCCCGAAGGGGTACAGACGTCTATTCCAATTTTATGGATTATTCCTTTTACACCGGGGAAAGCAGCGTGTCTAAAATAGATGGGTATGCGGCAATCACCAATAAGGAAACCTTCGTTTTTCCTGTGGGCGACGAAGACAGGTTGCGACCACTTACCATTGAATCCGATGCGATCAATGCCATGGTGAAATGCGCTTATTTTCCAGAAGACCCCAATAATCCCAAGTCCATAGACGGAGTGTTCAGTACCCAAAGAAGGGCATCCGAATACATTGCCGTTAGCGATAGGGAATTTTGGAGACTGGAGGGGGATGTACCCTCCCGGATCACACTTACCTGGGATGAATACAGTAATATGCGTGCCTGGGCAGAATACCTGTCGGATATAAAGGTAATGGGCTGGAGTAAAGCAGACAACCAATGGGTGAATTTAGGAAATACCGGCACTGAAGGAGGTCTGGCTAATGGTTCCATTACATCAGACACCTTTGTACCTAACGCATACGAGATTATTACCCTGGGGGGTAATGAAGACGACCTGCAAACCTATGACACCATTGAACTGGACAATTATTATATGACCCCTAATGGGGATGGTCAAAATGATGCTTTGGTCATCGAAGGACTGGACCGTTCTGCCAGCAATTCCATACAGATCTTTGACCGTTACGGGGTAATGGTCTACTCCAAAGACAATTATCAGAATGATTTTGATGGCAGGTCTAACCGTGAGCAGGTGATTCAGCGAAACTCCGGATTGGCCTCAGGAATTTATTTTTACATCATCACCATGCATGATCTTGCTCAGAAACATCAGGGATACCTTTATATATCCAATTAGATCCAGCTCCTGTTAATTCTTAGCGCGCCTTTCTTTTAATTTACATAAGACTTCTTAACTTTGGTAAGCGTCGGAATTAGAATTTCCAGGACGTTAATACACCATATCCCTGTCTCAAATACTGTCCATATGAAAGTCATCAAATCCCTCCCACTTCCAAATGCATTGTTTATATTCTTGTTTCTGGCATGCCCAATAGTTGGTTTTAGCCAGCAAATGGAATATCCGGTCGACGAGTTGATGGGTAAGGCAGATATCGATCTTTATGGAGAAAATATCAACCTCCGCAAGGAAGCCTATGATGCCTTTATCTCCATGCGCGACGCAGCCCTGAAAGAAGGTATACAAATACAGGTGGTATCGAGCTTCCGCAGTTTTGACCGGCAGGCCGCCATTTTTGAAGGAAAATATGAGCGCTTCACGGATGTTGACGGACTTCAACCTCTGGAGGCTATTGACAAAATAATTGAATATTCAACCATCCCCGGCACCAGCAGGCACCATTGGGGAACGGATGTAGACCTGATAGACGGTGCTAAACCGGCCGAAGGTGATGTGCTGGTCGCAGAAAAATTTGGCCCGGGCGGCCCTTATGAAGCATTTAAAAATTGGATGGATGAAAATTCGGAAAAGTATGGGTTCTATCTGGTATACACGGATGAGCCCAGACGCAGGGGTTTCAAGTACGAACCCTGGCACTACAGTTATGCCCCCTTGTCGGTTCCCATGTTAAGCACATTCAGGAAAAAGAATATCCTGCAGCTACTGGAACATGAAGACTTTTTAGGGGTAGAACATTTTACCACTGGGTTCATCAAAACCTACATCACCGATAATCTTCTCGATATTAATCCGGATCTCTTATAATTTTTTGCTAATTTACCCGGTAACTTAAATTAGTTTCCCTTGAGAAGAGGAAGTTGGAAATTCAGGATATTTATAGGCCTTGCCATCGTAGCTTTTGCCGTCGTTCAGCGTTGCTACAACAAGGAAGAAAACCCCTATACCGGTCGGGTTCAGAACATTAATATGACTGCCGACCAGGAAATAGCCATAGGTTTACAGAGTGCTCCGGAAATAGCTGAGCAGCACGGTGGGCGTTATGAGGACCAGCGGTTACAAACCCTGGTTTCTGCCGTTGGGAAACGGTTGGTGAACAATAGTATCGCCAGGGAAACACCTTATGAATACCGGTTTCATTTGTTGGCGGACGACCGCACTATTAATGCCTTTGCGCTGCCGGGTGGACAGATATTCATTACCTATGCCTTATTCTCCAAATTGAATGAAGCCCAGCTTGCCGGGGTTCTTGGGCATGAAATCGGACACGTAATTGGCAGGCACTCTGCAGAACGAATTGCAGAAACTTCTTTTTGGAAAACGATTTCCATGGGTGCCTCAGTTGGAGCTGATGCCGGTGGAATTGTAGGCAGCATAGGCCAGAATACCTTACTGAAAAACGGCAGGGGAGACGAATTGGAAAGCGATGAATTAGGGGTGTTGTTTATGATACAGGCAGGTTATGATCCCTATGAAATGATCCGGGTAATGGAAATCCTGAAGGACGCCGCGGGACCAAACCGGGCACCAGAGTTCCAAAGCACCCACCCGGACCCCGAAAATCGAATAGCTAAAATAAAAAGGGCGATTGAGAAGTACAACGGGAAATAAGGGTAGTTTGCCTATATTTTTAAGCCTCTTACCCTTGTTTTGATACATTTGGAAGAATCCCAAATTTTAGAATACCTCCGATCTAACCCTTATAGCTTCACTTTTTAAAGGACACTATATGGGAACACTATTACTATTAAAAGGTATTTACCTTAAGGCTTTTGATGATTGTAAACCCGAATATCTGGTAGTATTTCTCAAAGCGTATTCGGTATTTTGTGCATTAATGCTAATGCTCGTTTTCTATGCCTTTTTTTACAGGCTATTTACCGGCTTTGAATTTTGAGGAAACCTTTTACGGGAACACTATCTGTTTAAGTGAAAAAGGAACCCTGACCTAAGTCAGGGTTTTTTGATTGATGAATAAACTGCGCGGTTTTTACTATAGACGAAGAAATTCTGCTGTTGTTTCAGAATTCACATCACTATAACGTAAGTTTAACAGAATTCACCCTATTTTTGTGTGTTAACAAACTACTGCCTTAAGACATGAATAAGAAGGTAATCCTTATGATACTTGACGGGTGGGGTAAATCACCCGACCCAAAGGTATCCGCAATTGAACATGCCAATACTCCTTTTGTAGATAGCTTATATAAAAAATATCCCAATGCCTTATTGCTTACAGATGGTATGCATGTGGGGCTGCCCGAAGGGCAAATGGGGAATAGCGAAGTGGGCCATATGAACCTGGGTGCGGGACGGATCGTATACCAGGACCTGGCAAAAATCAATATGGCCGTTGACAAAGATCAACTTAAGGATGAACCGACCCTAAAAGAGGCATACGCCTATGCCAAATCAAAGAATAAGGCCGTTCATTACCTGGGATTGGTGAGTGACGGTGGCGTACATAGCCATATTAACCACCTAAAAGGGCTGCTCAAAGCGAGTGAATCCTATGGTCTGGAGCATGTATTTGTTCATGCCTTTACCGACGGGCGGGATGTGGATCCCAAAAGTGGAAAAGGATTCCTGCAAGACCTGGATGCTTTTTGCCAGGAGAGGAGCGCACAACTGGCTTCTGTAGTCGGACGTTATTATGCCATGGATCGGGATAAAAGATGGGAACGCGTCAAGAAGGCCTATGACCTGCTGGTTCACGGATCAGGTACAAAGTCTACGAATGTGGGACAGGCCATGCAAGAAAGTTATGATCAGGGCATAACCGACGAATTCATTGAACCCATTGCCCTTAGCGATGACGCTGGAAATCCACGGGGTACCATTAAAGAAGGTGATGTCGTTATCTTCTTTAACTTTCGTACAGATCGTGGTCGCGAACTTACCCAGGTCCTGAGTCAGCAGGATTTACCCGAATACGATATGCATAAACTGCAATTGTATTATGTAACCCTGACCAATTATGATGACACCTTTAAAGGGGTGCATGTAGTCTACGACAAGGAGAATATAAAGGAAACACTCGGAGAAGTACTCTCCCGTGAAGGAAAGAAACAGATCCGAATTGCAGAGACGGAAAAATACCCACATGTTACCTTCTTTTTTAATGGAGGCAGGGAAGTCCCATTCGAAGGAGAATCACGGATTCTTTGTCCCTCTCCAAAGGTGGCAACCTATGACCTGAAACCTGAAATGAGTGCTTATGAAGTGCGGGATGCCATTATCCCGGAATTGGAAAAGGGGGAGGCAGAATTTGTATGCCTGAACTTTGCAAATCCTGATATGGTAGGGCACACCGGGGTCATGGCAGCAGCCGTAAAGGCCTGTGAAACCGTTGATGCCTGCGCTGAAGCTGTGATCAATACCGGATTAGAACACGGCTATTCCACGCTGGTAATTGCTGATCATGGGAACTGCGATACCATGGTAAACCCGGATGGATCACCCAATACGGCGCACACAACAAATCCCGTTCCACTCATCGTGGTAGATCCAGATATCAAAACGGTCAGGGATGGAGTACTTGGAGATATTGCTCCTACCATATTACAAATGATGGGGCTGCCCAAACCTGAAGTAATGACCCGGGAATCCCTTATCTAATTACCTGATCTCAGCTTATGATCAATACCAAAACCCCGGAAGAAATTGAATTGATGAGGGAAAGCGCCCTGATCGTGTCCAAAACACTGGGCATGCTGGCCTCAGAGATTAAACCTGGAGTGAGTTCGCTCTATCTGGATGGGCTGGCGGAAAGTTTTATCCGTGACCATGGAGCTGAACCGGGCTTTTTAGGCATGTATGGATTTCCCAACACCCTGAATATGAGCCCCAATGCCCAGGTAGTACACGGCATTCCAACTAAGGAGCCCCTAATAGATGGGGACATTATATCAGTGGACTGCGGTGCTTTGAAAAACGGGTTTTACGGGGATCACGCCTATACTTTTGAAGTGGGTGAGGTAGCACCGGAAACCAAAAAACTGCTCAGGGTGACCAAGGAATCTCTATACATAGGGATTCGGGAATTCCGGGTTGGAAACCGGGTTGGAGACGTGGGCTATGCCATTCAGCATTATTGCGAAAGTCATGGCTATGGTGTGGTACGGGAACTGGTAGGTCATGGATTGGGCCAGAAATTACATGAAAGTCCAGAAATGCCAAACTACGGAAAGCGTGGTC
>JABDRK010000045.1 GCA_013041785.1 Eudoraea sp. | reverse complement strand
TTATGCACAATGCCCCGGAACACATCTTTTATGAGAGCGATAACATGCAGCAGGTCATGCAAAAATTCCAACGCAGTGATGCCTGGAATCTTCCTGTAATCCGTGGCAGTAAATATTACGGTTTTGTTTCAAGGTCCAAATTGCTAACCGCTTACCGGATAAAGTTGATTAATTTTACCTCCTAGGTCATGATATTTAAACTGAAATATTTTATCGTATTGGTCGTGCTGCTCTCTGCTGGAGCGATCATCTATGGTTTTACCATAAAGGGCGAAAATCTGGTCCTGGCCAATAAATGTATCGGCTTTGGGACGGTAGGTTTATTCCTGATCGCCATGCCGTTATTCCTTATTAAGGAGAGCAAGGGAAAGAAGGTTAAGGACTATATGCTCACCGATGAAAACATAAAAAAAATGAGGGCGAGGAAGGAGAAAAGGCCTGAAGATGGGTAATTATTTTAATTTCATTGCGAAATTCCACGCATAATGTACTAACTTAGGGTATAATTATTTTAATTTTTATTATGACTGGAACAGTTAAATTTTTCAATGAATCCAAAGGATATGGGTTCATTACAAACGATGAAACCGGTAAGGACATTTTTGTTCATGTTACGGCACTGAACGGGGTGGAGCTTAGAGAAGGCAACAAAGTAGAATACCAGGAAGAAGAAGGAAGAAAAGGAGTGGTCGCTGCACAAGTGCAAGTGATCGGCTAATATATTTTATTTTGATTGGATTGAGCCCCGGGGATTTTCCCGGGGTTTTTTATTAGTTGAGGTTTCGCTTCTGAATAAAAAAACGTTTGATCAATTCTCCTGCCTCTTCCGCCATAAGACCGCCAACCAATTCGGTCTTCGGATGCAACTGACCGCCCATGGCCGTAAAACCACGCTGGGGGTCATATGCGCCAAATACCACTTTAGCTATCTGACTCCAATACAAGGCCCCGGCACACATCTGGCAGGGTTCCAGGGTTACATACAGGGTGCAGTCATATAAATACTTACCCCCCAAAAAATTGGATGCAGCTGTGATGGCCTGCATCTCGGCATGTGCCGTAACGTCGTGCAACTGCTCCGTGAGATTGTGCCCCCGGGCAATAATGCGGTCTTTAACAACGATAACAGCGCCAACAGGGACCTCCCCTTTTTCGTAGGCTATTTCAGCTTCCTGAATCGCCTTTTTCATAAAATAGTTGTCGTCCAGCTTAAATTCCATGGTCACAAAAATACCACTTTTAAGAAACAGGGGAGCCCCCTTTAAAATCGAAATTAATGTACCTTTGTGCGCGCTAATGAACCTGCTGGAACATATAGATACCGTAACCGACCTTCGTAAGCTTGGCCCTGAACAATTACCGGCCCTGGCCAGGGATTTGAGAAAATCCATCATTGATGTCGTGGCTGCTAAACAGGGACATCTGGGAGCGAGTTTGGGCGTAGTGGAGCTAACCATTGCCCTGCATTATGTCTACAACACCCCTTACGACAAACTGGTCTGGGACGTAGGCCACCAGGCATACGGACATAAGATCCTCACGAATAGGAAAACGGCTTTTGACACTTTGAGACAGGTAGGCGGGATAAGCGGATTCCCCAGCCGTACAGAAAGCGAATTTGATCCTTTTGGAACCGGACATAGTTCTACCTCCATCTCTGCCATTTTAGGAATGGCCCTGGCAGCCAAAATCCAAGGGGATACCCAAAGAAAACATATTGCGGTTATCGGAGATGCCTCCATAGCCAGTGGACTTGCCTTTGAAGGACTGAACCATGCCGGCGTAGCCGATACGGATATCCTGATCGTACTCAACGACAATGCCATCGGTATCGATCCCAGTGTTGGGGCATTAAAGGCTTATCTGGCCCGGGCCAAAAAGGGAATCAATGGAGGAGAACATTTCTTTGAATGCCCCAATTTCCATTATACCGGGCCTGTGGATGGGCATGACCTGCCCGGCTTGTTGCAGACGCTGGAGGAGCTGAAGCAAAGAAAAGGGCCAAAGCTATTGCATGTGTCAACAACCAAAGGCAAGGGCCTGAAAAAAGCAGAGGAAAACCAGGTAGCCTACCACGCCCCGGGTAAATTCGATACCATAACCGGGGCACTGATACCCGGTGTAACACCTGAGGTCCCGAAATACCAGGATGTTTTCGGGCATACCCTGGTTGAGCTGGCCGAAAAGAACCAGCGAATTGTAGGGATCACCCCTGCTATGCCTACCGGAAGTTCCCTGAAA
>JABDRK010000041.1 GCA_013041785.1 Eudoraea sp. | reverse complement strand
AAGGTAAAGCTGGAAGCGGGGGATTTGCTGATCTTCAATAGCACGGAACCTCACGGGATCAGGCCCAATAAATCCAAGGACAAGGTGCGTATTGCCCAGTACATTTCCATGATGCCTGCGGAAGAAGATAATGCAGAATTGAAGAATTGGCGCATCCAATCCTGGAAGGACAGGATTGCACCACAGGGCTATGCCTTTCCCGGTGACCCCAGAAACTGGGAACAAACCAAATACGAGAGGGCAGAATTGTCTGTGCTCGGAGAAAAATTGTTGGGTTCAAAGTCCTGGGGAGCTTCTTAATTACAATTTCTTCAAAAACTGAGGTCAACTAGGATAATAAAGTTACTTTTGCGCCCTTAAAATGTGGCCATTTGAAAAAGTATCTCAACCTATTTGATTTTTCACAGGAGGTAAATTACAAAACCGAAATACTTTCAGGACTAACCGTTGCACTGGCATTGGTGCCTGAGGCGATTGCATTTGCTCTAATTGCCGGCTTATCCCCTCTAACGGGTTTATATGCTGCCTTCGTTATGGGCCTGATCACTTCCATTTTTGGTGGCAGACCCGGAATGATTTCCGGTGCCACAGGAGCAGTAGCTGTGGTCATTGTTTCCCTGGCAGTTGATTACGGTGTGGAATATGTCTTTGCAGCGGTTGTATTAGCGGGAATACTGCAATTAGCCGCTGGATTCCTCCGTTTGGGGAAATTTATGCGATTGGTTCCCCATCCTGTGATATTTGGTTTTGTGAATGGTTTAGCCATCATAATTTTTCTGTCCCAATTAGACCAGTTTAAGGATTCCGAAGGTATATGGATGTCCGGTACTGCGCTATATGGATTTTTAGGGCTGGTACTGCTGACCATGCTGGTTATTTGGGGCCTTCCAAAATTGAGTAAAATTGTGCCGGGCTCTCTTATGGCTATTTTGTTGGTCTTTGGTCTGGTTTTGATTTTTGATATTGATACCCGAACCATTGGGGACATTGCTTCTATACAGGGGGGATTCCCACCATTTCACATACCTGAAATCCCTTTTAGCCTGGAAACTTTAAAAATCATATTTCCGTACTCGGCAATAGTGGCTGGGGTTGGATTAATTGAAAGTCTGTTAACGCTCAATATTGTTGATGAGATTACAGAAACCCGCGGAAGAAGTAATAAGGAAGCTGTGGCTCAAGGTACAGCCAACATTTTATCGGGGCTATTTTCCGGAATGGGCGGCTGTGCTATGATCGGGCAAAGTTTAATTAATACTTCCAACGGGGCCCGTGCGCGACTATCGGGTATTGTGGCCGCTGTAATGTTGCTGGTGTTCATCATGTTCGGGGCCGACTTAATTGAAAAAGTACCCATGGCCGCACTTACTGGCCTTATGATCATGGTTGCACTTGGGACATTTGAATGGGCTAGTTTGAGGACTTTTAAACGCATGCCTAAATCTGATGTCCTGGTTATGGTGCTGGTAACCTTAGTCACCATATTTCTCCATAACCTGGCCCTGGCCGTATTGGTAGGGGTTATTATTTCAGCTCTTGTTTTTGCCTGGGACAATGCCAAACGTATTCGCGCGAGGAAATATATAGACGACAGCGGTGTAAAGCATTATGAAATTTACGGGCCCTTGTTTTTTGGATCGGTTGCCCTGTTTAACGAAAAGTTTGATGTGCTGAATGATCCGGATGAAGTGATTATAGATTTTGAGGAGAGCCGCGTAGTAGATATGTCGGCCATAGAAGCCCTGAACAAGATTACGGAACGGTACCTCAAAGTTGGTAAAAAGGTGCATTTAAGACACCTTAGCGGGGATTGTCGCAGACTACTGTCTAATGCAGACAAAATAATCGATGTCAATGTTCTGGAAGATCCAACCTACAAAGTTGTAGTGGACAAGTTTTAGAGGGCCATTACCCGCAAAAATTTAACAATAGCCCGCTTTTCCTACTGCAATAACTTAAAAGCCTGGGTCCAGCGGTTTTCATTTAACCCGATGATGCAATATAACTGGCAAAGTCCTTCAATTGGACCTGCGGAAGAAGCCGCACCGAAATCCTCAACTTCCCAGCCGAACTGATCCAGGATCTTGCTCACCTCTTTTTTGGCATCGCCGTCATTCCCACAAATAAACATAGTAGGCCTGACTTCAAAATCCGGATTAACCATCCTGAGGAAACTAACGCTATTAAAGGCTTTGACAAAATTAGCTTTAGGGTAAAGCCCTTGCAGTTTTTCCATCAGGGAACTGTTCTGATCTGTGAAAAATTGCAAAACTCCATTTACCGGAGGGGCATCTGCAATGGGATTGGTTGCATCAATGATTATTTTACCATTCAGATTGCCTTCTCCTGACTGTTCCAGCACGGCCTCAACAGCTGTTCCTTTAACCGCCAGGACTATGATTTCCGCAAAAGCAGCGGTATCTTCAAAACTCCCCAGATGTGAATTCTCAGGATTATTCTCTAACCATTCGGCAAGTTTGGCTGTATCCCTGCTGCCAATCATGACTTCATATCCATGTTTTAGAAAGCCGCTGGCCAGCGTTTGTCCCACAATCCCTGAGCCTAAAACACCAATTTTTTTCATATACACGTTTCTTCGAGTTACTCTATTGCAAATTTTACATTGAGCCGTCCTTCCACCTTTATTTTGTTGAATTCCACATCCAAAGGTTCAAAGGATTCATCGGCTTTTGCCCTTAAGGCGGAAACACCTCTTAAGGTAATGAAATTTGGCTCAAAATCCTGAACATGAATAGCTTTACCCAGATTCTGCCCAATGGCTTCCACCAGTTTTGAGGCCTGTTTTCTGGCCTGGATAATGGCCCTGACTTTCAGTTTTAGCTTTAAAGCTCCCATTTGGGAGTATTCCGTTTTATCAAGGCTGATATTGGAGATTCCTATCGTTTCCAATCCCTGCAGGACTTTGCCTACTGTAAGGCCATCGTATAGGAGTAGCTTGAATGCTTTCTCTTTTTGGATATCCGTTTTTCTGAGGAAGTATTTTTTAAAATCACTGCCCAGATCCCCGAGGCTAAGTTGGGTGTCCAGGTCTATACCCAGACTTTTTAGTTTGGCAGCCATCCGGTTTTCCAATTCTTCAACCGAAATCCGGCCTTTGGTGTCTGCCTCTGAAATCAGAATGTTCAGATAAATACGATCAGGGACTACGAGGGTATCCACGCTGGCAGTGGTCTCCAGGAAAGGCTGGTCTATGAAATTCTTTTGCTGTGCTGCAACTTGAAGTGGGAAAATTACTGAGGCTATCAGAAAAATGCTGATGCCCAAAATGAAAAATTTATGCTTCATGACTATTGTTTTTTAATTGAACTAAGCACCATTTCCTTTTCAAGAGTCGTGCCGTATTTCATAGAGATAACAGGTTTCCAATTTTGAATATTCTTTTAGTCCGGGGTGTTTGAAAGTTCCTAGTCGCTGCATCCCTATATTCTCCATCACCCGCCAGGAACGGGTATTGACTGTGGGGCAGAGCGACAACACAGTTTCCATGCCGAGTTCCTCAAACGCATAGAGCAGGCATCGCCGCGCGCCTTCGGTGGCAAATCCTTTTCCCCAGGCACTTCTGGCTAATCGCCAGCCAATATCAATACAAGGGGTAAAAGAGGCTTTAAAATCCTGGTCAGACAAACCTATAAATCCAATAAAGGAGCCCCCTTGCAGTTCATCAACTGCAAAATAGCAATATTCCTTTTCCTCGCATTTTGCCTGCATTTTATTGATAAAGCTCTCGGTTTCTTCCCTGGAAATCAAATCCGGGAAAAACGCCATTACCTCAGGGTCCTGGTTTATGGCCAATAAACTTGCAAGGTCTTCTGATGACCAGTTACGGAACCCGAGCCGGGCTGAGGTAAAGAGGTATCCTTTTTTCATAAGGGGTATAGTGTCTGCTCTGGTTTTTTCGCTTTGAAGGAACCAATGCAGTAATAAAAGGAAACAAAAAAGTGCAAATACCTGCTAACTGAATATTTGCACTTGATTATTATTTTGGAACCGAGTCTAAAGGGTCCTCAGGTATTCCGCTATAGCACGGGCTTCATCCTCGCTGAGGTTCTGGTTGTTCATGATCATGTTGTTGTATTCCTTGAGTAGCGCCTGTGCGATGGGGTCTTCCCTTAGCATTCCATCTGGGTTGAGGATCATATTCATGACCCATTCCGGGCTTCTCCTTTCGTAAACTCCAGCCATTGCCGGGCCTATCATACGCTGGTTGATCTGGTGGCATGCGACACAGATCATTTCGAATGTGGCCTTTCCCTGGGCAGCTAATTCCTCGTCGATTTCATCGGAAAATTTTACTTCTTTTATCGGCCCAATTCCTTTGTTATCCAGGTCAACAGGTACTCCTTCAGAAGCGGTTTCTTTTTTTACCGCTGTTTTAGACCGGTTTATTTCAAATGAATCTTTCTTTTCTTCCTTTTTGTCACCGCAGGCCATAACCAGGGCAGCTAAAGTTATCCATATAAGCGATTTGCGCATAATTGTTCTTTTTTAAGCGGCACTAATATACCAAAAACCTAATTCACAGGATTTCATTAATGAACTTGAGACTCATTTTTTCTGAAAAGGAAATGTTGTCTTCTCCATAAAAACCTACATGGCCACCGTATTTGGGTATACGTAGATGTAGGTTGGGGTTTGCATCTGCTTCTTTAAGCGGATAGCACGCCTCTCCAAGAAAGGAATCGTCCAGGGCATTTATGATCAGGGCAGGAGTGTTAATGTGATTCAGGAATTGCAGACTGCTGCATTGCTGATAATAATCAAGTGCATCTTTAAAACCATGAGCTTTGCTGGTATACAAATCATCAAAATCCTTTAGATTTTTAATTTTACCTAATTGCTCTTCTGTAATCAATTCTGGAAAGTATTTTTGTTTGGCACGGAGCTTGGCCACCAGGTGTTTTCGAAAACGCTTTGCATAGGCCCAGTTCTTTGGTTTAAGTAGCTGGATTAGCGAATCGTGCAGCTGGCAGGGCACGGATATGGCTATAGCCGCTTTGACTTCTTTGGGGATATCCCGGCC
>JABDRK010000036.1 GCA_013041785.1 Eudoraea sp. | reverse complement strand
GGGCATAGCCAGACAACTGATTCGCATTACCCAGATCCAGGGATATGGCACCGAATAGAGAATATGCATCATACAAGGTTCCTGCTATATGCCCCTCGGATGCCCAACGTCGCGACAGGGAGAAGGAATAGCTAAGCCCATTGTCCTGGTTGCCTGAAGCGTAAGTGGCCATGAAACGGCCTGTATAACTTCGATTTGATGCAGATGAGGAGATACGATACCCCGGACGTAAATCAGCAGGATTTAACTGAAAATTAACCGCTCCTAACAGTCCGCCGAAAGACGCTTTGGATGGGGAAAGATTTAAACTATGGGTTTGATTACGCATCACATCGTTGAGACCACCCCAGTTGTTCCATTGAGGGCGACCATCAAATACCTGGTTCATGGGCAACCCATTAAAAAGGACTAACCCTTCTGATGAATCATAGCCACGAACCCTGAAAAAAGATTGGGAAAAATCAAAAGCAGCCCTGTTAAGAAAAATATCCCGGGTACCCTGTAAGAAACCTACAGCATCAGTTATTCCTTCTTCATCATCAAGTTCTGTTTCTGACAAAGCCAGCAAGACATCCTTTCCCCCAACAGGGTTTTCCCTGCTTAAGATGACTAAACCCAATTCCATATGCTCTTTTTCCAGGGCTAGTGGAATTATGAGTCTGGAATAGCCTTCTTTATAAAATTCCAGTGTGCAGTGCAGGTGGCAGTCAAGACTTATTTCAAAAAATCCCGTATGGTCTGTTTCTGCTCCTTCAAGTTGATCTTTCAAATGTACCTGAACTCCTTCCAGCTTTTTATTACTCCTGGAATCAATCACATAACCCGATACAAAAACCGATTGCGCCCTGACATGAGCCCCATTCAACAAGAATAGCATTATCAGATACAGAAATTTGAATCTTTTACTCATACAGACCACAGCATTAATTTGCTGTTTGTCTTTTTCTCTCATCCTCCCCTTCATTTTAGCAAACCCTTCACTCAGGAGCCAAAACTATATACCACATGTGCATGAACCTTTCAGGCTGGCAATATACCTTGGTTCACATGGTGTTTAAGGCGTTAAAACTGATCTTGGGACTCCGCAGTTATATTTGGATGGGATTGTTTTTTCCACTCCATATGTTTGGATTACAGGATAGCGCCACATCAACCTATTATGTTCGTAGTGTTGCCTTTTACAACCTGGAAAACCTCTTTGACACTTCAAATGACAGCCTAATTTTTGATGATGACAGAACCGCCGAAGGAAAAGACCGATGGTCCCGGATAAAGTATGAGAAAAAGATTAATGACCTTGCCAAAGTCCTGTCCTTAATTGGCCGGGATGTGCGGGGAACGTCCCCGGATATCATTGGCCTTTGTGAACTGGAGAACCAGGGTGTACTGCAGGACCTTTTGATTCATGAAAACCTCGCAGCCGAAGATTATGGCATCATTCACTACGATTCCCCGGATGAACGCGGAATAGACGTAGCCTTGATATATCGTAAATCGAGCTTTATCCCCTTCGCACATAAAAGTCAAAGGCTGCTGCTTCAGGATAGCAATGGATACAGGGATTATACCCGGGATCTTTTAATTGTTGGGGGTATGATGGATGAATCAGAATTGTATCTCCTGGTTAACCACTGGCCATCCCGAAGTGGCGGGGAATCGAGGAGCAGGCCGTATCGTATCGAGGCGGCCCGCCTTAACCTCAGGGTGAAAGACTCACTTCAAAAGAAGAACCCGGATAGTGCATTCCTGCTTTTGGGTGATTTCAACGATAACCCCACAGATATTAGCTTAAAAACACTACTCAAATCCCGGGGAAAGCGATCTGATATTGACGAGAATGGGTTATATAATCCCATGGAAGCGCTTTACAAAAAAGGAATTGGGTCCCTCGGGTATCGGGACCAGTGGCACCTTTTTGATCAAATTTTGGTATCACAAAACTTGCTGCCTGGAAATAATGGTGGCTACAGACTCTGGAAAGCCGGTGTTTTTAACCCCCCTTTTTTGATTACCCAGGAAGGTAGATTAAAGGGATATCCCTATCGTACGTATACCTCGGGAAATTACACTGGTGGTTTTAGCGACCATTTCCCGGTCTACCTCTATTTGGTTAAGAAAGCACAATAAAAAGATAGCGCGGATATTAAATCCGCGCTATCTTTTAGGTTATTTACTCGGGAAGGTTTAGCTTAATATTCCGCCATTTTACGCGGATGCCGCCTCCGTCGTGGATTTGCAGGGCAATGGAGCCTTCTCCCTGCCCTATTTTTTCATCTGTAAGGGTAACCATTTGAACCCCGTTAAGCCAGGACGTAAGCTGGTCTCCCATCACCCTAATCTTCATGGTATTCCATTCGCCCTCCTTAAGGACGTTTTCCTTTTCCGGTTCGGGTTTCAGCAACCAGCCGCGGCCATAAGATTCGTAGACCCCGCCCGTGTGTTTTCCCGGTGGCGCTACTTCCACCTGCCAACCACTGACTTTAGTACCTTCTATGGTGGAGCGTATAAATACACCGCTGTTACCATCGGCCTCCTGAAAGAATTCCAGGCTGAGTTCAAAATCCTTGTAATGGGCATTCGTGGCCAGGTAGCCGTAAGCTTTATCGGGACCACTTTCAGATACGAGCAGTCCGTCTTCCACGTACCATTTCTCCGTGCCGTAGACGGTCCAGCCGTCCAGGTTTTGCCCGTTGAACAATTCGGTTTGTTGTGCAAAAGTAATACTGGTTACAAGCCCCAGCAGGCATGTGATAATCTTCATGGTTTTCTGTATTAGTTAAGCCATTGTCCCCATGGGATGCGCGAAAGGATCAGCAGCAATCCAAGTCCGTAGAACAGGGCTATGCTTTTAAACTTTTTCTTCCCCTCCAGGAATTTTTTGTGGCGCGACCAGCCAATGGTGATCAGGATTATGGCCACTATATTTATAAATGGATGTTCAACCGCAAGCAGTCGGGCAGGTGCATTTAAGTTTCCTATGCCAACGATCTGCAGGGCCTTGAAACCACTGGTAGCAACAAAGTATACGATGAGACCCAGTATCAGTTGCAGGTGGGAGAGGATCAACGCAAACAAGCTCAGGCGAAAGTCTTTATGCAGGGTAAACATGCGGTTCCCTGCCAGGCCGGTAATGGCGTTTGCTACCGCCAGAAAAAGCACCAGGAGCACAACATAGGCCAGATAGGAGTGTACGTTCTGTAATAATTCCATGATTTTTGTTTTGATAAATGTAGCCATTTAGAACGAAAAAACCCTGATGAGCACATCAGGGTTTCTTCTATTGGTTCATTAGGAATTAGTTGAAAATGTAACGCAGACCTATCTGGGCTTGCCATCTTGAAGAAGCAAGACCGAAGTCATCTATTTCAGTCATGTTTGCAGAACCATCTGCATTAACTATCCCGTCATTTATCTCAAAAGTAGGAGTAGAACCGGTAGATACAGTGGTCAAAGGAGATACCTCGCTTCGGATGAATCGCCTTTTACCCCAATCCTCATTGATAAAGTTGGTAAAGTTGAACATATCCAGTGAGATCTGGAAGGTGTGGTTTTTACCACCCCAGTCTAAGCTGAAATCCTGAAGGATCTTCAAATCCACTACGTGGCTCCATATACCACGGGAAGCATTTCGCTCTGCGTATTTCCCACGGTTTTCTTTCAAATAATCCACACTTTCAATAAAGGTATTCAATCGATCCCATTCCGCAGCAGGATCATCCCCTACCAGTACGATTTCATCAGAACTTGCCGGGATATACATCAGGGCATTGTCACGGGAATCATCGTTCAGCAGGTCACGTCCTTCACGATAGGTGAAGCTGAATGGCTGGCTTTGGAATCCTTCATAGAACATACCAAAAGTAGTCTTGACGTTATCGTTCCATCGCAGTTCATAGGACATATTTGCAGTAATCCTGTTACCCAAGGCAAAATCAGAACGTGTAACCGGCAACCTTGAGTTCTTACCATTAACCGTCAGGATGTTTCTCCACTGAGAACTGTTCTGTGAAGAGGTACCATCAAAGATCTTATAAGACTCTCCAAAGGTCCAGGATACCTGGCCTGAAAATCCGTTTTCGTAAGGTTTGCGAAGGGATAATGTGGTATTGTGCGAATACCCTGCACCTGTATTGGATGCCAGGATAACCCTACCGTAAGTATCATCGATCTCCGCCCTTCTGTCATAGAATGGTCGTGTATCGGCTCCTTCATAAGATCCAACGGGACCACCTAGGTTGAGATTTTCGTAGTAAATATCAGTAATTACATCTGTATACAGGAAATCTGCCGAGGCAATCAGGTTCCAGAAAGGAAGTTTCTGGTCGATAGCAATATTGTACTTCACTACCTGTGGCAATTTGAAATCTT
>JABDRK010000031.1 GCA_013041785.1 Eudoraea sp. | reverse complement strand
ATATCGCCCTGGCCTCAGATGGGAATTACCTGGTAACCGGACATACCTTTAGTAACGATCAGGACATTTCCATAAACCATGGAGAAGCAGATACCTGGCTTCTTAAACTTGACGACTTTGGAAACCTGATCTGGGAGCGCACCTATGGAGGCACCCTCTTTGATGCCGCCCGATCGGTGAAGGCCATTAGCCAGGATCAATACTTGCTTGCCGGAAATACGAAAAGCCCGGACTTAAATTCGGGACTCATTGCTGGTGAGAATGATATTTGGGTGGCGAAAACCGATGCCGCGGGGAATTTGCTTTGGCAACAAACCTTCGGAGGTATTGGCCTTGACTACGGCCTTGATGCCATTGAAGACCGTGAGCAAAATCTTGTTGTTGTGGGGTCCAGTAATAGTCCGGAATTTCAAGGCCTGGCAAATAAAGGAAATACAGACCTGGTGGTTATCAAACTCCGATAGCTAAACCCCTGCGCTCTATAGAGGATTATTATCCCGGTATACGTTATAATAATGTTAGGAAATGGGGTAGAATCGGGCATTTCTCATATATTTGTGAACTATTTAGAATAAATCCATATAAAATGATCAAGGTTTCCGATACAGCCAGACAAAAAGTGGTGACCCTGATGTCTGAGGAAGGGTTTAACGCAGACACGGATTTTGTACGGGTAGGCGTTAAGAGCGGAGGTTGCAGTGGGTTGTCCTATGAGCTCACCTTTGACCATCAGGCAGCGGATACGGATAAGGTATTTGAAGACAATTCCGTTCGTATCGTAGTAGATAAGAAAAGTTTTCTTTACCTGGTAGGGACCACCCTGGAGTTTTCCGGAGGTCTTAACGGAAAAGGATTTGTGTTTAACAACCCAAATGCCCAGCGCACATGCGGTTGCGGGGAAAGTTTTTCCCTCTGATAAACAGCTGATATTTTAGCATTATACAAGATATGGCGTATACTGAAGAAGAATTAAAAAAAGAACTGGAAACCAAGGAATACGAATACGGTTTCTATACGGATATCGAGTCGGACACCTTTCCAAAAGGTCTGAACGAAGAGATTGTCATTGCCATTTCGAAAAAGAAAGAGGAGCCGGATTGGATGACTGCCTGGCGATTGCAAGCCTTTAAGGCGTGGAAGGAAATGACAGAACCCGAATGGGCTAACATCCATTACAAAAAACCGGATTTCCAGGACATATCCTATTATTCGGCTCCCAATAAAAAGCCCAAGTACAACAGCCTGGATGAGGTAGACCCCGAGTTGCTGGACACCTTTAAAAAGCTGGGGATCTCCTTAGAAGAACAAAAGAAACTTGCCGGGGTAGCCGTAGATATTGTTATGGACTCTGTCTCAGTGGCAACGACATTTAAAAAGACCCTGGCAGAAAAAGGAATAATTTTCTGTTCCATCTCCGAAGCCATTCAGGAGCACCCGGAACTGGTAAAAAAATATATTGGTACGGTTGTGCCTCAAAAGGACAACTTTTATGCAGCCTTAAACTCGGCTGTATTTTCGGACGGATCGTTCTGCTATATACCTAAAGGCGTAAGATGTCCCATGGAGCTTTCTACCTATTTCCGAATTAACCAGGCGGGTACCGGGCAATTTGAACGGACTTTGGTTATTGCGGATGAGGGCAGTTATGTGAGTTATCTCGAAGGCTGTACAGCTCCTTCCCGTGATGAAAATCAATTACATGCCGCTGTTGTTGAACTCATCGCCCTGGATAATGCAGAAATAAAATATTCCACCGTACAGAATTGGTTTCCCGGAGATAAAGAAGGGAAAGGCGGAGTATATAACTTTGTCACCAAACGCGGGCTTTGTGAGCGGAACGCCAAGATCTCCTGGACACAGGTTGAAACAGGTTCCGCAATTACCTGGAAATATCCTTCCTGTGTGTTGAAAGGTGATAACTCCATAGGGGAATTCTACTCCATTGCGGTTACCAATAATTACCAACAGGCGGATACCGGGACTAAGATGATCCACCTGGGGAAAAACACCAAAAGCACGATTATTTCCAAAGGGATTTCCGCCGGGAAATCACAGAACAGCTACCGGGGTCTTGTACAGGTAAATAGCCGAGCAGAAAATGCACGGAACTTTTCCCAATGTGATTCCCTGCTGATGGGGAACGACTGCGGGGCCCACACCTTCCCCTATATTGAAGTGAAAAATAATAGTGCACAAATTGAGCATGAGGCTACCACAAGTAAGATCGGGGAAGACCAGATCTTTTACTGCAACCAACGCGGTATTGACACCGAGAAGGCCATAGCGCTTATCGTTAATGGATTTAGCAAGGAAGTATTAAATAAACTCCCCATGGAATTTGCCGTGGAGGCCCAGAAATTACTGGAGATAAGTTTGGAAGGCTCTGTAGGGTAAACCGCAATGGATATGAAAAAGCTGTTTGTACTTATTACTGTTCTGGCAATAGCTTCATGTAAACAAGGAGCATCCAAAAAGGAAACCGAAACCAGCAGCCAGGAAGTAGCTGCTAAAGCCCCCGAGGTAAAGCTGTATACTTTTGATGGGGGTACAGTACAGGTTAATGCCCTCGGCCTTTTTGCCCAGGATGAAACTTACAAAGGGCAAAGCAAGGAATTTGCAGATGCTTTTTATGTTGTTGTACATCCTGAAGGAACCCTGATGTGGGACGCAGGTTTATCCGAATTCCTGATAGCGCTGCCAGAGCCATACACCTCACCTGATGGCAATTTTACGGTCTCGCGAAAGGATTCAGTTATTAACCAATTAGCTAGCATAGGGTTAGGGATAGAAGATATTGATTACCTCTCCCTGTCCCACACCCATTTTGACCATACCGGGCATGCCGGAAACTTTGCCGATGCGACCTGGCTGGTTCAGGAAGCAGAATATGATTTTGTTATGGGACAGGAAGTCCGGGAATCGAACCCGGAAATGTACGAGGCAGTAAAAAACCTAAAGAATATTCAGAAAATAAAAGGGGATTACGACGTCTTTGGAGACGGAACAGTAGTCTTCAAATATATGCCGGGGCATACCCCCGGACACCAGGTGTTATTCCTGAAACTAAAAGAATACGGCCCTTTATTGCTTTCGGGCGACCTGTACCATTTTTACGAAAACCGGGAAT
>JABDRK010000028.1 GCA_013041785.1 Eudoraea sp. | reverse complement strand
GAGTATTACTAAGAGAATCAATTTCTTCATAATGAGCGCTGATCCGTTCTATTCCCTGATAACTATTCCCCATCCGGGATAAAATCCAGGGCTGCCCCGTTAATACAATGTCGCAAGCCGGTGGTTTCCCTGGGGCCATCTTCGAAAACATGGCCCAGATGCCCTCCGCAGTTGGCACAGTGTTCTTCGGTACGCTTATATCCGATTTTGTAGTCCACATCGTATGCTACGTTCCCTTCTATTTCCCTATCGAAGCTGGGCCATCCGGTACCCGAATTGAATTTGTACTCGCTTCGGAAAAGTTCATGGCCGCATCCGGCGCACACATAGGTCCCTTTTTCTTTATTATTCAGGAGATCACTGCTGCCGGCAGTTTCGGTTCCGGCCTTGCGCAGTACATAATATTCCATGTCGGTTAGCGAAGTCCGCCATTCTGCGTCTGTTTTCGCCACAGCATATTGCGGTTTCTCCTCCTCCGTTTCAACAGCTTGTGTTTCTTTTTGCTGGGAATTTCCCTTACACCCCATAATGAGCAGGCATAGGGCAAGGAATGTAATTTTTTTCATAGCGTTTTGGTATTTTTTTAAACGATTCAAAGATACGCAATACCACAAAAAATTCCTCCCGCTTTCAAATGCGGGAGGATGCCGGGACAAATATTTTAGTCCAATATGATTCGAGAGATGTCCTTTTCCTCAACATTGAGCAGATCCATGACCTGCTGCATATTGGAGCGATCAAATCGGGCTCCCTGTCCGTATTCAGCAGGAACAATGGCTATTCTGAAAACCTGATTATCGGTATCCCCGGGTCCTAATAGGCCCAGATCGAAATCCGATTCCAGGAAAATACTCACATCAAAGAAGGTGTGGTCGTAATTGTACTGCAAAAGCCCCTGATCCACAATCAGCGTTTGGGGGAGCAATCGCCAAACATCCACATCATCCTCCGCTACTTCCCATAAAATATAGACCAAGACGATATCGGATTCGAAAACCTCCACAGAGGTGGGAAATTCATAGAATATCCTGTAATCGTTTTCAAAGGTAAAATCATCTTCAATTTCCAGGACTTTTCCGAGAATGTTGATTCCGTCCTGTCCGTCGAGGCCATCAAAGCCAGGAGGTCCGGCAGGGCCTTCACAGGAAATAAATAGTGCGCTCGCAAACAATGTCAGTAAAAAGGTAACTCTTTTCATAATGTAAGGGTTTAGAATAGTAAAATAGGGTTCCGATATACTCGGAAAACCTGCTAATGACGAATAAAAAACAAAAAGCGTTCCAAAAATGAATAAACCACAAAAAAAGCTGCTAAATATTCCCCGGACTCAAATTTCAATTGGCGATATTTTTCTATTTTTAGGGCAAACCAAGCAAACTGAAAATATGTTCCGACAAGAACGGGTGGTTATTGACAATATAGAGCCGCAGTTAAGCTGCGGCACGTTCTTTATAAAACGTGTGGTGGGTGATAAGGTCATTGTTAAAGCTGATGTGCTTGGGGACGGCCACGACCTGATTCAGGCTGAGTTGCTGGTAAAGCACGAAACTGAGAAAAAACCAAGCCATTTCCGTATGGTAGACCTGGGAAATGATGTGTACACCGCAGAATTCCAAACCACGAAGCAAGGTTTTTATGCCTATTGGGTGACGGGTTGGGTGGATAATGCCCTGAACTGGCAACACGGGATTGAAGCCAAGATTGCTGACGGACAGCATGTAAAAAGCGAACTTCTGGACGGGTTACAGTACCTCAAACACCTGAGTAAGCATGGTAAAAAGGCTGAAAAAGCCTATGCTATGGATTTGATAGGCAAATTTGAGGACGAAAAAGCCTATCAGGAAGCTATAGCTGAAGCGGGTTCAGATAAATTACATGCCTTATTCCTGGCATACCCACAGCGCATATTGACGAATAAAAGTCGGGAACTCAGGGTTTATGTAGACCGGAAAAAGGCCAATTTCAGCACCTGGTATGAATTTTTCCCAAGATCTGCCGCTGCAGAAGCAGGGAAACACGGCACGTTTAAGGATAGTGAACGGCTGTTACCCCGGATCCACAGCATGGGATTTGATACCATTTACCTTCCCCCGATTCATCCGATTGGGGAAATCAACCGAAAGGGGAAAAACAATACCACCAATGCGGAAGATGGAGATAGTGGAGTTCCCTGGGGCATTGGATCCAAACAAGGAGGCCACAAGGCCATACACCCGGAACTGGGAACGGAGGCCGATTTCAAACATTTTATCAAAGAGGCGAACAAACTGGGTATGGAGGTAGCCATGGACCTGGCCTTTCAGGCGGCACCAGACCATCCTTACATCAGCAGCAACCCGGAATGGTTTAGAAAACGGCCAGACGGGACCATGCAGTATGCCGAGAACCCGCCCAAAAAGTACCAGGACATCGTCAATTTTTATTTTGAAACCAAAGCCTATAAAGAACTCTGGCAGGAATTGCTAGACGTAACACTAAAGTGGATTGGTTTCGGGATTAAGATTTTCCGCGTAGACAATCCGCACACCAAACCTTATTATTTCTGGCATTGGCTTATTGACGAGGTTAAAAAACAACATCCGGATGTACTTTTCCTGGCAGAGGCCTTTTCCCGTCCCAAAGTCATGCAACAACTGGCCAAACAAGGATTTAGTCAGTCTTACACCTATTTTACCTGGAGGGTTCAGAAACACGAAATCATCTCCTATCTGGTTGAGTTGACGCAGTCGGAAATGAAGGAATATTACCGGCCGAATTTCTGGCCCAATACCCCGGATATCAATCCCTACCACCTGCAAGGGGCCAATGAAGCCATGCATCTGGTAAGATATGCACTTGCGGCAACCCTGTGTGGGAATATCGGGATTTATGGCCCTGTTTTCGAGTATATGGTGACCGATGCTATGCCTGGAAAAGAGGAATACCTGAATTCTGAAAAATATGAAGTGCGGCATTGGGACTGGAACGCGGAAAATAAATTAACCCACCTGATCTCCAGGATTAATAAGTTCCGCAGAGAGCATCCTGCCCTGCAACAGACGAATAACGTGCAGTTTTGCCATATTGAGAATGACCACCTGATTGCCTATCACAAATGGAATGACGACCGGTCTGATGAATTGCTCATTGTGGTGAATCTGGACCCCTATTATACGCAAACCGGTTACGTTCAACTACCTTTAGCCTCTCTGGGAATTGCAACAGGTCACGAGGTACTAATGCAGGACCTGATCACAGACAACGGATATTACTGGCATGGCGAATGGAACTATGTGGAATTGCATCCGGCCCTGCCATTTCATATTTTTCAGATAAATAAGTAGGATGACTAAGAAAAAGCAAGATATTATTACGCCCCCGCCCTACACCTTTGACGTAAGCTGGGAGGAGTTGCTGGAGGACAAAAGGTTTCTAAAAGTCTTCCTTTCCGATATTCTGGAGAATTACGTTATCAAACAACGCTGGTATGGAGGGAAATCCAGCACCCTGAAATACATTGAACTACAGGAATATTTCCGGATACAGCAAAAAGGTGAGGTATACTATGGCCTCTTACTCGAGATTAATTTTAAAGAAGCCTTTTACCATCATTATTTTCTGCCCATTGCCTTCGTATCTGACGAAAGCTTCGCGGAGAAAGACCGCATACTGCCGATCTCAATCAAGGGCCAGGACGGGTTTATCATTGATGCCATAAATCTGGAGGCATTCAGAAAGCTTGTTTTTGAAAGGATCATGACTGCGGTTCCCAATGATACCACGAAAGTGCGATATCACAAAAGTGAATTTTTCACCCATACTGAGTATAAATCATCTCGCTATATGGGCATGGAACAGAGCAATACCTCAGTCATCCTCAATGATAGCTCGGTAATCAAGTTTTTCCGTAGGATTTATGCAGATAAGAACCCGGACTATGAGATGAGTCGCTTCCTCTCGGAACGGAAAGGATATAAAAACACCCCGGCTTATCAGGGAAGTATCAGTATTATAGATGCCGATGGCGCTAATATTACCATTGCGCTCATGCAGGAACTCGTCCCTAACCAGGGGGATGCCTGGGAGTATTTTCTTAAAGAAATAGATCTTATTTTCAGTAATCTGGAATACAAGAATATTACGGTTAACCGACTCCCGCAGATCGATCTTTTCCAGCCATTGCCACTTAAAGACGTACCGCATGAAATTATTGACTGGGCTGGATTGAATGTCTTCCTGAAACTTCAGGCACTGGCACAGCGCACGGCGGAAATGCATATCGCTCTGGGATCGGAATTTGAAGATACTGCCTTCACGCCTGCACGCTTTAACGGGGATTACGAGGTATGGTTAAAAAACCGATTATTGTATCAGTTTCAGAACCGCTTGAATACGGTGGAAAAT
>JABDRK010000015.1 GCA_013041785.1 Eudoraea sp. | reverse complement strand
TCCCTTACCAACATAATTCTAGCGCTTAGGCTGGCCAGTCATGAAAAAGCGTGACCGGGCAAAACGGATATTGGGGTTTATTATTCTTTTAGAGTCCGCATATAATTGACAATCAACCACATATCTTCCTCGTCTGGGATTTTTTTCTCATAATTCGGCATATCATTTCTTCCGAAATAGCTTTTGTAGAAAAGTTCTCCGTCAGTCTGAGCGTGGTATTCTTCAGAGGAGAAATCTCCAAGGTCTCCCTCCAGTCCGGCAGCCTTAGTACCATCTCCATACCCCTCTTTCCCATGGCAGGACTGGCAGTGCTTTTTATACAGGGCCTTCCCGATGTTCAGATCCACAGTGGGGTCAGTAGGGTTTTTCATATTCACGTACTTTTCAGGGACTACCCATTTTTCCTGAAAATCCGATTTGAAAGCGAATAGTGCGAAAGAAGCGATACTAAGTACTATTAAAATTCGAATTGTTTTCATTTTTTGTTATTTATATCTATTAATGTATTTACAGTGTTTAAGATGCTACAATTTATATCTTATTCTGGATTTTCCTCTTGAAGGGCCATCTTTTTACCGATCTTTTTTATTCTGATCAAATTGATAATGGTATAAACAAAATTCGCCCAGACGCCAAGCAGGAGGACTGTCAATACTATATACATCCAAAATGGTGCCACATCTGACCAAAGCGTGTTGCTCGCCTGTATTCGTTCTGCTTGGGGAGTTCCCCATCCAATAGTTTGTTTCTGCAGGACATTCCCAAAGTTATCATCATCTTCAATTACTGCATAAACGGTAATGTTTCCTTTTGGGTCACCAGGTAAACCTTGTGGGAATTCAATTTGTAACTCCCCGTCCTCGATTATGTCTTCCTGAAATACCATTCGGGAAAGCATGCCGTCTACCGATAAGATTACATAGGCATCGCTAACCGGGATTTCCACTCCTAAACTGTCTATTGTTAGTGCTTTAACCGTAGCAGAGCGAACACTATCCACTTCCGCGAAATTTAATTTTAATTGCAGGTCCTGGATTCGTAATTCTTCTGATTCTGTATCCATTGCTTCGCTACCTTTAAACAAAGCTCTGAAGTTCATAAAACCTTCTTCATCGGTTAGGTAGAGGTAATCCGCAGGAACAGTTATTTCGGCAATACCTTCCTGGGAAGTTTGAGCAATGCCCATTTCCACTTCCTGATCCTCCAGGATGTTAAAAAAGCGCACCTCCGCACCAAAAACCGGAACCTTTTCTTTACGGTCTTTTCTATTAGACGCATAGAATTCTGCCTTAAAGACACGGGAGTTATTTGGCTGTTTAGTGCAAGTGAAGCCAAACCTGAGGCGATATTGACTCAGGTCTAAATCCTCCTGGGCCGTGGCTGTTGGATGAATAAGTAACCCGATCAATACGATCAAAAAAACCAGAGATTTATTGAGGCTTGTCGTCATTTATCTGATTTTAGATGCATGTTTATGGTTTGCATTTTCCCTTTCATGGTCAATGATCCCTGACATGGGTACTACCGGAACTAGCTTTACGATAAGCATAAAAAACAATACAAAGGTAGCGATGCCCCCCAGGCTAAGCGCCCATTCTATCCAGGTTGCCGAATAATTGATGAATTCGGAACGGGTATCCTGTATGGGAATGTAGGGTGTTTCAAGTGTAGGAACAACAATCAAATACCTGTTCATCCATAGTCCCAGAATTGCTACAACAGATGCGAAGGTTATTAGTTTTATTGTCCTGAATCTTTTGAAAAAAAGGATGAAGAAGGGTACCAAAACCCCGATATAATTTGCAAAGATAAATTCCCAGAAATATCTGCTGAAGAGGGTATCCAACAAATTCACATCGTGGACTTTATGGCTAAACCATCTTGAGAAATACTCACTAAAAGTAAAATAGCCGTATAAGAGGGAAATGATCAGTAGTACAAGGCCGGCTACCTTAAAATGTATCTTACGGATATAATGGTCTAATTTTCTGTATTTGCGGACCAGGAACATAGCGATTATGATGACGCCCACACCAGAATAGAGACCAGCTACAATAAAGTAAGGTGCAAAAATGGTGCTATTCCATCCCGGTTGCAGGGTAAGACTGAAGATCCATGCAAGGACAGAATAAGCCACGATGGCTAAGACGATTATCATTACGGACATGATCCGAATTAATTTATTAAGCCTTTGACGCTGTTCTGGAGTATCCTCGAAATTCATTGCCAGGAAACGGTAGAGTTTTTGCCTCCAGAGTGGTTGGTCCTGTCCGTTATCGCGTAATATGGCAAAATCGGGAATAAAGGTCATGTACAGATAAATGAAACAACCTACCAGGTCTGTCAAAATAGCGATGATATCCCACGTAATAGGAGATTGTATTCTGGGATATATAAATAGATAATGTAAGCGGTCCAGCCTGCCAATACAGAGTAGAATAAAAATCGGTCCAATAATTAACGACAAGACCGTAATGATTTCCACGATCCGCATAACCGAATTTTTCAAGGGTGTTTTAAGGAAGTGCAGTATCCCGGAAATGAATGCTCCTGAATAACTGAGACAAACAAAGAAAATAAAGTTAATGATATAAATACCCCAAACCACATTGTCTCGCATACCAGTGACTTCGTGGCCTTTGACCACCTGAAGGATGAAGGCTACAATTCCGGTTAGTATAAGTGCCAAAAGAAGGCCGATCCAGAATTTGGATAAGGCTCCAAAATGTATGATGTTGGGAGCAAACTCCTTTACTAATTGCTTTTTTCTATTTGCTATATCCATAAGAGAATACTGCGGTTATTTCTTTGTTTTAGCTTTATATTCCTGAACCTCCGGGACATCTTTGTATCGGTCGAGGATTTCCTCATCCACATCAAAGCCTCTTTCCAATGGGAATTGTCTATTCACTGGGGGTAAATAGTAGACGTTGGGTTTCGTCCCTAAATGTTCGAGGTACCGGTATCCGCTACGATCCTTGATAAGTTGTGAAAAGCGCACGGTTTCCACCCCGTTAGTGACCAGATCCTCGTTCTTATCTCCGAAATAAATGACTCCCATGGGACATTCCTTGGCACAATAGGGTAATTCACCCTGACGTAACAAGTCCGGGCAGAAATCACATTTCATAACCGTACCCTCAGTAGCCGGAACCCCGGTTTCAGGGGAATAAGGCTGGTCTGTTTGGTCGAATTTGTCTTTATGCCCCCAGTTGAAACTACGGGCGGAGTAAGGGCAACTGGTCATGCAAAATTTACATCCGATGCAACGGTCATTATCCACCAATACAATTCCGTCATCCCTTTTAAAAGTGGCTCCGGTTGGGCATACGGTAACGCAGGGGGGTTCGTCACAATGAAAACAAGGTTTGGGAAACCAGTAGGGAGCCCCTTCCTCGTGATCGCGGATTAGCTGAACTTTCATGAATTCTTCGTGCGAATCCAGTTGATGCCCCCTTTGGCAGCCTTCGACGCATTTTCTGGCATTATTACATTTTGCCAGGTCAATTACCATTACAAATTTACGATCAGGGATTCCTTTTCTGGACTCAGCGGGTGTAATATGCGCCTCGGGGTACTTGTTGATGTTCTGCGCATCCACCTCCACAATTTTCCCATCAGGGGTGAGCAGTTTAATTTTATCGCCTGAGGCTTCCAGTTCCTGTTCTGAAGCCAGGTTAGACAATAATGTGGCACCGGTAAGCCCCGTTATGCCAGACATTATTCCCAACTTCATAAACTTTCTTCTGCCGGGATTCCCTTTGGCAGGCTTGTCATCTTTCATGATATGCCGCGCATTATAAA
>JABDRK010000011.1 GCA_013041785.1 Eudoraea sp. | reverse complement strand
TTAATTACCCTGACCGAATTACTGGCAGAGGAATGCAAGGAAAACGGTCCATCTTTCAACGTACTGGCACTTGGCGCCGTTCAGACCGAAATGCTCGAAGAAGCCTTTCCAGGCTACCAGGCGCCCTTAAGCGCATTAGAAATGGCTGTTTATATCAGGAACTTTACCTTGAAAGGCCACAAGTACTACAACGGAAAGCTTTTACCGGTATCTAAATCAACCCCTTAGGACTGTTTTCTGAATTTTTGAAGGCAGGGTTCTATACAAGGAAAACTTATAATTAAAAACCCATCTTCCAATCTGAGGCCAACTGTGTAACTAACCGGATCCGAGCAGGGAATTAGGTAACCATCTTCGTTAATGGTATACTGTCCGCCCGAAGCTTCTTCAGCACTGGTTGTAAAATCACAGATAATCCCATTGGAGGTATAGGAGCCGTCCTCAAAAAAGGTGATCCTTTTATTGCTGTCCACGGATTTGAATTTCCCACTGCCATCACCGGGATCAGCCAAAACCTCCACGAGTTGCCATTCTCCTAAAATTTCTATTTCAGGATCATCAGAAGTGCAGGCTAAGCTCAGTAGCAGAAAAAAAAGCAATAGTTTTTTCATAGGTATCTATTAGATTAGTTATTGAGGAAGGGGTTGCCTCAGTACGATAATTTTTAATGGCCCCCTATACCTGCAAGGTACTTGAAAATTGATTTCCCTGACTTATGATTTAAACCTATTTTTGAATCTATGAAGGAATTAATAGGGCAGTATGTTCCAATGACAGCGGTAGACCCCTGTTATGAACTACTTCGTTCACATCAGGTTCGGATTAAAGTGGTAAACCACAGAGTAACCAAGCATGGCGATTACAGGAAGTTGCCTTCAGGCTTCCATCAGATTACCGTAAATGCTTCCCTGAATCCGTATCGTTTTCTGATCACCCTGATTCATGAGATTGCCCATTTGCTGGCATTTGAACATTACGGAAGGATGATCAAGCCTCATGGACCGGAATGGAAACAGACCTTCAAAGAGCTGATGTTGCCTTTTTTGCGACCTGAGATCTTTCCATCGGCACTTTTGCCCCTCCTGGCGAAGCATTTCATCAATCCAAAGGCCAGCAGTTCCACAGACGCAAAATTATCTCTAGCTTTGAACCAGTTTGATGGAGGAGAGGCCAAAACCTACCTGCTCGATTTGCCCCGGGGGAGTGTATTTCGCATCCATAACGGGAAGCATTTCGAAAAAGGGAGCAGAAGAGTGAAGCGTTTTGAATGCAAAGCGCTGGACTCAGGAAGGGTTTACCTTTTCCAACCGCATACTGAAGTAGAACATATAGGCAAATAATCATATGAACAGTAATTATTATGCAATTTTGATGGCCGGAGGGGTCGGGTCCCGTTTCTGGCCGGTTAGCACCACAGCAAATCCAAAACAGTTCCACGATATGTTGGGCACCGGGGATACGCTTATTCAGAAGACGTTCAATCGGTTAAATCGATTTATCCCATCAGAAAACATCTTCATCCTCACCAATGAAATGTATAATGATCTGGTATTGGAACAGCTTCCCGGGATAAGGCCAAATCAGGTGGTCCTCGAGCCTGCCATGCGGAATACAGCCCCATGCATCCTGTATGCCGCCCTTAAGATCCATAAGGAAAATCCGGATGCCTTAATGGTAGTGGCCCCCAGCGACCATTGGATAGAAGATGAAACGGCTTTTCAGGACAACGTAACGCGCTGTTTTGAAAAATGCGCTGAGGCTCCTGTATTGTGTACCCTGGGGATAAAACCAAGTTTCCCCAATACCGGCTATGGCTATATCGAATATGATGCCCATGGCAAGGAGGCAGCAGACGCCCTGAGGCCAGTGGCCCAATTCCGTGAAAAACCGGATTATGTAACCGCAAAAAGTTTTTTAGATCAGGGAAATTTCCTCTGGAATGCCGGGATATTTATGTGGAGTGCCAAAACCATTATTGATGCTTTTCAAAAATACCAACCGAATATGTATGCGTTGTTTGAAGCAGGTATACCGGTTTACAACACAAATAAGGAGGCAGAATTTATCTCAAACCAATACCCTAACGCGGAAAACATATCCATAGACTACGCCATCCTGGAACATGCAGAAACTACCCTCGTGCTCCCAGCCAGTTTTGACTGGAACGACCTGGGCACCTGGGGCTCCCTATACGATAAGCTGGCTGAGAACCAGCACAGGAATGTGGTAGTCAATGGGCAATTGTGGAGTGAGGATGCCCTGGGCAATATGATTCGTGTTCCCAAGGATAAATTGGTCGTGATTGACGGTTTAAATGATTATATTATCGTGGATAAGGAAGATGTGCTGATGATTGTTCCCAAAAGCAAGGAACAGGATATCAAAAAAATACGGACTTCGGTTCAGGAAAAGTATGGTAAAGATTATGTTTAGCAGGCTATGAGTCAGGAGTATCAACAACAGGGTTTACCGCCACAAGGATCCGGAAAGGGTAGTGGTGAAGAAATCAAGCGCGATGTCAGGGGATTGTTTGGAAACGTGCGTAAATTTTTGTCTGAGTTACTGAATATCCGTCAGAATACAGACCAGGACGCTACCAAGGATGCTATTATTGCCGATATTTCATTCAAAGGGCATACGGCATGGATCCTGGTGTGTTCCATTTTCATTGCTTCTGTCGGTCTTAATGCCAATTCCACTGCCGTGGTTATCGGAGCCATGTTAATATCC
>JABDRK010000442.1 GCA_013041785.1 Eudoraea sp. | reverse complement strand
TCCCCAAACACCCTGATTTTAACCGCAGGTTTTATCTGCTTGGGGATAATCCGGATGCTATCAGGGAGGTCTTCACGGATGAACTCGTGCTATTCCTGGAGAGTAACCCCTATTACCATATCGAATCAAACGGGAAAGCGATCCTTGTTTTGAACAAAGAACGACTGCTTGGGGTACAGGAGATCAAAAGTATGATCTATTTCGGACTGCAGCTGAAGCGAATACTCCATTCAAAATCAGGCCAAAATTCCTAAAATTCCCTAAACAATAGTCCGGGTCCCGCCGCCTTTTCTTAATTTGTGTCGTTTTTGAAATTACGCTGATGAAATTGTATCCCATTGAATGTGGAAATTTTAAACTAGATGGAGGAGCTATGTTTGGGGTAGTGCCCAAAACACTCTGGAGCCGCACCAATCCTGCGGATGCCAACAACCTCATTGATATGGCGGCCCGTTGTCTGCTAATTGAAGATGGGAACAGGTTGATCCTCATAGACAATGGTATGGGGGATAAGCAGTCTGAAAAGTTCTTTGGTTACTACTACCTCTGGGGAGACCACTCCCTGGACAAATCGCTGGAAAAACACGGTTTTCATCGGAATGATATTTCAGATGTTTTCCTCACCCACCTGCACTTTGACCATTGCGGGGGCAGCGTTCGCTGGAACAAGGACCGGACCGGCTACGAACCGGCATTCCCCAATGCAGTTTACTGGAGTAATGAAGCACACTGGGATTGGGCGATTCACCCCAATCCGCGCGAGAAAGCCTCCTTTTTAAAGGAAAATATCATGCCTATTCAGGAAAGTGGGCAACTGCATTTTGTCAATCCAAAGGGAGAAGCTTTTATGGAAGAATCCCCGCTGGGGTTTGGGATCCTCACGGTTGACGGGCATACAGAAAAGCAAATGATCCCGCATATCTCATACCAGGGGAAAACCCTGGTTTTTATGGCCGACCTTTTACCTACTACCGGGCATATTCCCCTGCCCTATGTGATGGGATATGACACCCGGCCCCTGATTACCCTGGAGGAAAAAGCCAGATTTTTGGAAAAGGCAGTTGCCGGAGACTACTTCCTTTTCCTGGAACACGACGCCTCACATGAAATTTGTACCCTTAAAGAAACCGAAAAAGGAGTACGCCTGAATAACACCTATCGTTTTGATGAAATCTTTTCTTAAACTTACTGTCTTAGTTATCGTCCTGTTCGCTCAGGTTTCCTGTAAACAAGAATCCCGCAAGAGCTGGGATTTTACCGCTGAGGGGGTATTTACTCCCGGAATCGAAGGTCCGGCTGTCAATAAAAAAGGAGAGCTGTTTGCCGTTAATTTTAACAGGGAAGGAACCATAGGCAGGGTTGATCAAAACGGAGTAGGCGAAATATTCCTGGAGCTCCCTGAGGGCAGCATCGGAAATGGCATACGATTTGATCCTGTTGGTAATATGTTTATTGCCGACTACCTGGGGCACAAGGTATATCAGGTGCCTAAAGGGACAAATATCCCAAAAGTGTGGGCAGAGGAGCCCGACATGAACCAGCCCAATGATCTGGCACTGGGTTCCATGGGCCAGATATATTTAAGTGATCCCGACTGGAGCACAGGCACCGGAAAACTTTGGATGGTGGATGCGGAACAAAAGGTTGTTTTACTTGAAGATGGCATGGGTACCACAAATGGTATTGAAGTTGATCCGCAAGGCAAAATCCTTTACGTAAATGAGTCGGTTCAACGCAAGGTGTGGCGATACGATATCGGGCCGGATGGAACCCTTGACAATAAGCAACTTTTCATTTCGTTTAATGATTTCGGGCTGGATGGAATGCGCTGTGATATAGAAGGAAATTTGTACCTTACCCGCTTTGAAAAAGGAACCGTTTTGGTAGTTTCCCCTCAGGGAAAAATCCTGGATGAAATTCTGTTAAAGGGGAAAAAACCTTCCAATATTACTTTCGGAGGAAAGGATAATAAAACCTGCTATGTAACCATGGCAGACCGGGGATGTGTGGAGGCCTTCCATGCGCGGTTTCCTGGAAAAGAATAAAAATTATTAACTATTGAATATATGATGATCAGAAATGGAAAGGGCCTGTTAGGCCTTATGACAGGAGCCTTACTACTATGGGGTTGTGGGGCCACCCAATTGGTGAGCACCCCTCTTGAAAATGTTGACCGTGTAGCTCTGAAAGTATCGGAGCTTACCGAAGCAGAAAAGAAAAGCTGGGGGCATGCAGACCTGGTCCAGGATACCATCCCGGGAATGAGCGTGGACAAAGCTTACAAGGAAATAATAGGCAATAAAAAGGGAAAAACGGTAGTTGTTGCCGTCCTGGATAGCGGAATAGACCTCAAGCATGAAGACCTGGACGGGGTGCTTTGGACCAACAGGGATGAAAAGCCTGGAAATGGGAAAGATGACGATGGGAACGGCTATGTGGACGATATCCATGGATACAATTTCCTGGGCTCTTCGTATAACTAGCAACTCGAATATGCCCGGATTTTGCGGCTGGGCATAGGCAGCCCTGAATATCAGGCTAAGGCTAAAGCTTTGCTGGATGCTGAGTATAAAGAAGCTTTTCAAAACAAACAGCGCTATGAACAAATTCTGCAGGTGGTTAAAAATGCGGATGAAGCGGTGAAAAAACACCTGGGAAAAGACAACTACACCAAAGCAGAGGTGGGCGCTATTAAAACAGAAGACCAAACCCTGGCGCAACACGTAGCTGTGCTACAACAAATGTACGCGTATGCC
>JABDRK010000035.1 GCA_013041785.1 Eudoraea sp. | reverse complement strand
GCTTTTTTGACAGATAACAACTTCGCCAGTTTGGCTGACGTTCCTGTTGATGTTTTGACGCAGGTTTTGTTAAACCATGTTGTTGCCGGGACAAACTTGTCAACCGGATTGAGCACAAGTTATGTTTCTTCTTCTTCTACCGCAGGTGCCGGGGGTAACGCCTTGAGCTTGTATATCAATACCTCAAACGGAGTTAGCATCAACGGTGTTTCTGACGTAGTTACTCCAGATGTAGTAGCCTCTAATGGAGTTGTTCATATAGTAGACGCGGTTATCGGGCTGCCAGATGTTGTAGACCATGCCGTAGCCAACACTGATCTTTCTGAGCTTGTTGGAGCCCTTACTGCTAACGGAAACACAACGTTTACAGACCTGTTGTCTGATGATAATACAGACTTCACAGTTTTTGCTCCTGTAAACAGTGCATTTGCAGCCTTTTCTAATCCAAACAACAATGAGCTTGATAATATTTTATCAAACCACGTAATCGTTGGTGCTGCGGCTGCTTCAAGCGGATTAAGCAATTCCTACCTGAACACAGCTGGTGAAAACGGAGATGGAGATAATCTGAGCATATATATCAATACGGATAACGGGGTAACCCTTAACGGAGTGAGCACCGTAGCTGCTGCTGATATTGTAGCAACCAATGGGATTATCCACGCCGTAGATGCAGTAATCGACATTCCGACAGTAGTTACATTCGCCGTAGCTGACCCTACCTTTGCTCCATTAGTAACTGCGCTTACGGAGGGTACTCCTGATACCGATTTTGTAACCGTATTGAATGGGAACGGACCGTTTACCGTTTTTGCCCCAACAAACACTGCCTTCGATAATCTGCTGACTGCGCTTAACCTGAGTGAGGTTACAGAAATTGAACAAGGGCTGTTAACTTCAGTACTGAACCACCATGTGGTTTCTGGAAACATCCGATCCGGAGACCTTAATAACCCCGGGGACACTGTAGCTCCAACTTTAGAAGGAGATAACATTACAATCACCCTGCCCGGTACAGATAACGGTGTTAACATTGCTGATGTAACAGACGGAGCTGGAAATTCAGGAATTGGAATCATCGCAGTAGACGTACAAGCTGGCAACGGCGTAATCCATGTGTTGGACACTGTATTGCTACCTGATACCAATAACTAATTGGGACAATACCAATAAAAGAATCCATTTAAAAGGCCGCGCTATGCGGCCTTTTTTTTAAGTGTTCTGATAGCAATTCAGGCAACCGGGATTGGGATCGAATAACCGGTAAAAGATTCTCCTAATTATTTACATTTTGCGGCCTACCTCACCACGGTCACATCAAGATCAAACAGGTTAGCATACAAAAATGATACCTTGACAACTAAAGTTTTCGGGAATGGATGTAAAAGGGCATATTTGGTTTCAGGTAACTTACCGAACTAAACCTACTTACCGCTTAAAAGCCTCTCACTAGGAGAGGCTTTTGCGCTTTGGCAATATGCTAGCGCTTGCCTGTCTTCTTTTGTTCCTCAGCCTGTTCCATCATTTGGCGCATTTTACGCTGGAACCTGTTTTCCTTCTTTGGCTGCTTCTTTTTCTCCTCGATCTGTGCATGGATTTTGTCCTGGTCAAGAATCAGGTTCTTTATGGCCAGCATAATGAAGATCGTAATCAGGTTGGACACAAAATAATACAAACTGAGTCCGCTTGCATAGTTATTAAAAAAGAATAACATCAGCAGCGGTGAGATATACATAATGACCTTCATATTGGGCATTCCCGGCTGTGTTTGCATGTTCTGCCCGGTAGTCATCATCATATAGAAAAAGATGGCTACAGAGGCAAGAATGGGAAACAAACTCACATGGTCTCCATAAAACGGTATGGTAAAAGGCAGTTCCAGAATAGTATCATATGAAGAAAGGTCTTCTGCCCATAAAAAGGATTTTTGCCTGAGGGCGAAGGAAGTCGGGAAAAACATAAACAAAGCATAGAATATGGGTAGCTGAAGCAATGCCGGTACACATCCGCTCATGGGACTTACCCCTGCCTTGTTGTACAGCTTCATAGTCTCCTGCTGCCGCTTCATGGCATTGTCCTTATACTTCTCATTAAGTTCAGTGATTTCCGGTTTTAACACCTTCATTTTAGCCTGGGACAGGTAAGACTTATACGTAACCGGAGACATTAGTACACGAACCAAAATAGTCATAACCACAATGGCAATTCCAAAAGGTAAAAAGGACGATAAAAATCCGTAGAAAGGCGTAAACACCTGCCGGTTAATCCAGCCAAAAATTCCCCATCCAAAAGGAATGGAATCTGCTAATCCCAACTCTTTATAGTCATCCAACACCTGCACATCAGTAGGCCCGTAATACCAATACATGTTATGGGCCAGTTCCCCGGCAGTCAATGACAAGGCCGTCTCGGAGCTGTATTCTTTTGTAAATAAGGTCTCTTTACTCTCCTCCTCGACCAGGTTTCTGGATGTTAACGCAGCGGATTCAAAAGGAGTGTCGGTCGCCAGGATGGAACTGAAGAAATGCTGCCTGTACGAAAGCCATTTAACCTTTTCTTCCGTTTCCTCATCGTCGCTGCCCTCCGAAAGCTTACTGATCTTCCCATCTTCATGATTATAGGTAAGGCGGGTATAGCGGTTTTCGTACTGTACACTTTTGTTATGCCGGATCCCACGCAGCTGCCATTTCATATTAACGGGTTGGGCTGCATTTATAATCCCGTTTAATCCTTGCGAACGTATGGTGAAGTCTACCAGGTAATCACCAGGTTTCATCTCATAACGATATTCCAGGAATTGATTCTCGGAAACCTTTGCCTTCATGGAAAGCACCTGGTTATCCCCGTTTTGAGAAAGTTGAGGCTCAAAGAATAAGGTATTTGTCTGCAGCACCCGATTGTCTGTAGTGGTAAAACTCAGGCCAAAGTCAGCATTGCCCTCCCTGACCAGATAAACCGGAATAGAGTCATAGGTAACAAATTCCTTCATCCGGGCTTCAGTTATCTGTCCTCCCTTATTATTGATTTCGAGGTATACCAAGTCATTTTCTAAAACCGTTACTCCCTCGCGCACCGGTGTATAACTGAAGTCGCCAACGGATTTCTGATAATTCGCCACCGCCAGGGAATCCTTCAGGTCCACCTGGGGTTGCTCCAGAACTGTAGTTGTTGTGTCAGGACGCTCTTCAGTTACGGGTGCTACGACCTGTTCCTGTTGGGCTTTTTGGGCTTCAAGTTCTTCAGGGGTGGGTTGGTTCAGGTAAAACCAGCCTATTAAGATGACAAAAATCAGTACAAAACCGATAATTGATTTGACATCGAGTTTCTTTTCTTCCATGGAGTTTTACTATGATTCCCAATTACCTTAAGAAAAAGGGTTGCTGATCTAAACCGCTATTTCCTTAATTGGGTTACTTTCAAATTGGTTTGCAAATATATGCCCAAATGTGCAGTTTATGCCAAACTGGCATTAGTTTGTTGCCTTTTGTGCTGAAGAACGGCTTTTACAAATCCTACAAACAGGGGATGCGGACTGGCCACGGTACTCTTGTATTCCGGATGGTACTGTACCCCAATGAACCAGGGATGCGCCGGCAATTCAACAATTTCTACCAAACCGGTTTGTAGATTGATCCCTGAGGCTATCATACCGGCCTTTTCGAGTTGATCTTTATACTCATTATTCAGTTCGTACCGATGTCGGTGCCGCTCAGAAATCTGGATCTGACCTCCATACATCTCCTGTACCAGTGTACCGGCCTTGATCTCACAATCCCAGGCGCCCAGACGCATCGTTCCCCCCTTATTGGTGATATGCTTTTGTTCCTCCATAAGGCTAATCACCGGATGTGATGTATGTTCATCCATTTCTGTGGAATTGGCCCCGGCTAAGCCCAGGACATTTCTGGCATATTCAATTACAGCCATTTGCATCCCTAAACAAATCCCCAGGAATGGAATTTCATTTTCACGGGCATATTGAACAGCTGATATCTTTCCTTCGATACCGCGCTCTCCAAATCCAGGAGCCACCAGAATTCCGTCCAGGCCAGCTAATTGCTCGGCTACATTCTCTTCGGTAAGGTGTTCTGAATGTATAGAACGAACATTTACGCGAACCTCATTCACCGCCCCGGCATGAATAAAGGATTCCAGGATGGACTTGTAAGAATCCAGGAGTTCAACATATTTGCCTATGAGTCCCACAGTAACTTCCCCTTTGGGATTTTTGTGGCGTTGCAGGAAGGCATGCCATTGTTCCAGGTCAGGTTCCCCTTCCGCTTGTAATCCCAGTTTTTCAAGTGCCACACGGTCCAGCCCTTCATTGAGCATCATAATAGGCACATCGTATATGGTTGAAGCATCAATAGACTGGATCACTGCCTCTTTCTTTACGTTGCAAAAAAGCGCCAGTTTCTGTTTTTTCTCTTCTGAAATTTGGTGTTCCGTACGGCATACCAGAATATCTGCCTTAATCCCACTTTCCATCAGGGTTTTTACAGAGTGCTGGGAAGGTTTGGTTTTGAGCTCCCCGGCAGCAGCCAGATAGGGCACCAAAGTGAGATGCACCACAATGGCATTCTTATCTCCCAACTCCCAGAGTAATTGCCGTACTGCTTCAATATAAGGAAGGGATTCAATATCCCCCACGGTACCTCCTATTTCCGTTATGACAATATCGTATTCCCCGCTATTGCCGAGGATCTGGATCCGCTCCTTGATCTCATTGGTAATGTGGGGTACTACCTGTACGGTTTTACCCAGAAATTCTCCCCTGCGTTCCTTTTCAATAACGCTTTGATAGATACGTCCTGTAGTTACGTTGTTGGCCTGAGAAGTCCTGACGTTTAAAAAACGCTCGTAATGGCCCAGGTCAAGATCGGTTTCAGCCCCATCATTGGTCACATAACATTCCCCGTGCTCATAGGGATTGAGTGTACCCGGATCAACGTTGATGTAGGGATCTAATTTTTGAATGGTGGTTTTGTAGCCCCTGGCTTGCAGGAGTTTGGCAAGGGATGCGGCAATGATTCCTTTTCCCAAAGACGAAGTAACGCCCCCCGTAACGAAAACATATTTTGTGTCTGCCATGACGCGTATCTAGGTTACGGGAAGTAAATATACAAATTGCCTGAAGAAATCCGACTGCCTAAGCCCCAAATTCTTCCCGAATTTGCCGGAGGAGGCCCTCCAGCCCATTTTCTTTAATTTCCAGCATCTCCTTCAGGTATTGACCCAGGATTCCTTCTGGAAAACCCTTCTGCCGAAACCATATTAGATACGGTAGCGGCAGCTCACTGAGATAGCGCCCTTTGTATTTCCCAAATGGCATTTTATAGCTTGCCAGTTTTAGCAGGTGTTCTTTGTTTGTCTTCAATTCTTAGCTCTGGTGAATTGGTTATCTTTAAGTGTATCTAATCTCCAAAACTATGAAACGCAGGAAATTTATTGGCACCTCAACCGCAGCAACTATGGGATTGCTTACCCTTCAAAATGCTGCCGCAGGGGATACAATTATTCCACAAAACAAAATCCGTAAAGGGAATATTAATCACAGTGTTTGTTACTGGTGCTACAACAGCATCCCCCTGGACACATTTTTGCAAAACCTGAATACCCTTGGGATAAAAGCCATAGACCTGGTTGGCCCGGAGGACTGGCCCCTGC
>JABDRK010000440.1 GCA_013041785.1 Eudoraea sp. | reverse complement strand
CTCTACTCCTGACGTTTACTGTCAGGAAGCTATTTTCGCGTTTCAAAAATACCTTCAGAGCGGAAACGATTCTTGTCTTCGTTGTGCGCTCTACTCCTGACGTTTACTGTCAGGAAGCTATTTTCGCATTTCAAAAATACCTTCAGAGCGGAAACGATTCTTGTCTTCGTTAGGCGCTTTACTCCTGACGTTTACTGTCAGGAAGCTATTTTCGCGTTTCAAAAATACCTTCAGAGCGGAAACGATTCTTGTCTTCGTTAAGTGCTCTACTCCTGACAGTCATCGTCAGGATTCGCATATTTCGCTGAACGTTCCTACCCTTCAGATAGGGACGCAAATTTAATACAAATTCGCTAAATCCAAAGTACTTTTCTGGGAAAAAGCAGCCCTACCTAAGAACTGGCACGCTTGTTTTTGCTCAGCATGCGTTTGATCTCATTCAGCTTCATCAGGGCTTCCACCGGAGTGAGGGTGTTGATGTCTAAATGCATTAACTCCTCTTTGATCTGCTCCAATAAAGGATCATCCAGGTTAAAGAAACTCAGTTGCATCTCGCTTTGCACGGCCTTCAGGTCTTCAGTCAGTTCTTCGCTGGAATGGGATTGTTCCAGGCGCTTTAAAATCTTGTTTGCCTTGCGGATTACCTGTTGGGGCATCCCGGCCATCCTGGCCACATGTATCCCAAAACTGTGCTCGCTGCCCCCGGGTTCCAGTTTTCGCAAAAACAACACCTTGTCCTTGAGTTCCCGCACCGATACGTTGTAGTTCTTGATCCGTTCAAAGGTGGCCGACATTTCATTCAGCTCGTGGTAATGCGTGGCAAAAAGCGTTTTGGCCCTGGCCGGATGCTCGTGCAGGTATTCCGATATCGCCCAGGCGATGGAGATCCCATCATAGGTGCTGGTTCCCCGGCCAATTTCATCCAGTAAAACCAGGCTGCGTTCCGACAGGTTGTTCAGGATCGTAGCGGTTTCATTCATTTCTACCATAAAGGTGGATTCTCCCATGGAGATATTGTCACTGGCCCCAACCCGGGTAAAGATCTTGTCCACAACCCCGATTCTGGCAGAATCAGCGGGCACAAAACTTCCCATTTGGGCCAACAATACAATTAAGGCTGTTTGCCGCAGCAAGGCCGATTTCCCACTCATATTGGGCCCGGTTATCATGATGATTTGCTGTGCGTCACGATTGAGCACTAAATCATTGGGCACATAGTCTTTCCCCGGGGGAAGCTGTTTTTCTATTACCGGGTGCCGACCGTTCCGAATCTCAATTTCCGTGGAATCATCAATAACAGGAGCCACATAGCTATTTTCCATAGCGAGCTTGGCAAATCCGCAGAGGCAATCCAGTTCGGCAATAACCCTGGCATTTTCCTGAATTGGAGGGATATACTCCTGCATCCAGACTACCAACTGGGCAAACAGTTGCTGTTCCAGATCAAGGATCCGTTCCTGAGCTCCGAGGATCTTGGCTTCGTACTCCTTGAGCTCTTCCGTAATGTACCGTTCCGCATTGACCAGGGTTTGTTTCCGAATCCATTCCTCCGGGACTTTATCCTTGTGGGTATTTCGCACTTCAATATAATAGCCAAAGACATTGTTGGAGGCGATTTTAAGGGAAGTAATACCAGTACGTTCTGTTTCCCGGGCCAGCATCTGGTCCAGATACGCCTTGCCGGAAGTGGCCAGCCCACGCAATTCATCCAACTCTTCCGAATATCCGGGGGCGATAGCATTGCCCTTTAAAATATTGGTCCCGGCTTCTTCCTGCAGCATTTCCCTGATCCGGGTTCCCAGGGCCTCGCAGGGGGAGATACGTGCTCCCAGGGCTTCCAAGGAGGGGCATTCTGAGCCGGTAAGGAGTTGTCTGACCGGTGTAATGGCTTCCAGGGAATTCTTCAACTGTACAGTTTCCCGGGGATTGATTTTTCCAGTGGCTACTTTGGAGATCAGGCGCTCCAGGTCGGCAATTTTTGAAATATAACTTTGCAGTTTATCCAGCAGCTCCTCGGCTCCGGTCAAATGGCTCACTCCCTGATGCCGTTTTTTGATCTTGGAGATATTCTTCAGAGGCAGGGCCAGCCAGCGTTTTAGCATCCTAGATCCCATAGGGGACAAGGTTTGGTCTATCACATCAAGCAGGGTTACAGCCTGTTCGTGCTGGGATTGGTATAACTCCAGGTTTCGGATGGTAAAGCGGTCCATCCAGACGTATTCCTCTTCAGCAATCCGCTGTATGCTATTGATATGTCTCAGCTGCTTGTGACGGGTTTCCGACAGATAATGCATTACTGCCCCGGCTGCCAGGATCCCTTTTTTCATGTGGTCTACCCCGAATCCTTTCAGGGAGGTGGTCTTAAAATGCCCTGTCAGGGTTTCCTGGGCATAGTCTTCCTGGAAAACCCAGTCGTCCACCAAAAACAGATGCCATTGTTTGCCAAAGGTCTCGCTAAACGTGGTTTTTTCATTCTTGGATACCAGAACCTCCGAAGGCCTGAAATTCTGTAGCAGTTTGTCTATTTGTTCCGGATTGCCCTCCGATGCAAGGAATTCCCCGGTAGAAATGTCCAGAAAGGCGATTCCCAGGCTTCGCGCCCCGAAATGCACTGCACAAAGGAAGTTGTTCTCCCGGGCGTGCAAAATATCATCATTCAGGGCTACTCCAGGAGTTACTAATTCGGTTACTCCCCTTTTTACGATAGTCTTGGTAAGTTTGGGGTCTTCCAATTGGTCACAAATGGCCACGCGTTGCCCTGCCCGTACCAGTTTGGGAAGGTAGGTGTTGAGGGCATGGTGCGGAAACCCGGCCAGTTCAGTACGGTCTCCCCCGTTATTGCGCTGGGTTAGGATAATCCCTAGAATTTTAGCAGCCTTAACAGCGTCTTCCCCGAAAGTCTCATAAAAGTCACCTACCCGAAACAACAACAGGGCATCGGGATAGCGCGATTTGATGCTGTTGTATTGCTGCATCAATGGGGTAACCTTCTTCGTTTTTGCTTTCTTGGCCAATGGACTATTTTTCTGTTACTTTTGCCTGAAAAGGGTAACCACTAAAATACTATTTCTCCCCGGGTGGCAGAATGTTTGTTGATATTTAAGGATAACTTACCCCCAGCCCCAATGAAAACAAAAATGGGATAAAATCAATGTTATGCGAAAGCTTCTGAATAGTGAATTGGACCGCTTAAGTGCTGAGGAATTCAGGGTGGCCGAAAAAACCCCATTGGTACTTGTCCTGGACAATATTCGTAGCCTCAACAATATAGGCTCGATCTTTCGTACAGCGGATGCCTTTTTGGTAGTAAAGATCTTCCTCTGCGGCATTACTGCTACCCCTCCTCACAAAGATATCCACAAGACCGCATTGGGGGCCACGGAAAGTGTAGCCTGGGAATACCGCAAGGATACCCTGGGACTCATAAATGAACTTAAAGAGGAATACCATTGCCTGGCCGTGGAACAGACGGAAAACGCAGTAATGCTTCAGCATTTTACGCCCGAATCCGGGATGAAATATGTGCTTGTTTTAGGAAATGAAGTAAAAGGGGTGGCACAGGAGGTGGTAAATGCCTGTCATGGCACCCTGGAGATCCCGCAGTTTGGTACTAAGCATTCCCTGAATATCGCCGTAAGTGCAGGGGTTGTGGTATGGGACTTCTGGGCGAAAATGCACAGGGAGGGAGGCAAAAAAAAACCCTGACAATCTTGCGATGTCAGGGCACTCGATATATAGTTTGAGTTAGTTAGTTCCTCAAAAAGGGATTGCAATAAAAGAAATGTAATTCAGCTGTGCAAATATTTTCTTAAATAATTGATAAAGGGTATTGAGACTGCGATCAAGGGCTCAGGATGAATCAACAGCTAATCATATGATCCATCAAGGAGTCCAGTACCCGTTCATAATCTGTCCGGCGATCCACGAAATCCAGATTGGTAACATCAATGACAAGGCGATTGCTTTCGGGAATGGTTTTGAGGAATTCCACATAGCCCTTATTGATTTCCTCCAGGTACTGTGCCGCTATCTGTTGTTCGTAATCCCGGCCCCGTTTCCTGATGTTCTCCAGAAGTCGTTGCGTGTCCTGATGCAGGTAAACGTAAAGGTCTGGTTTTTTCACCTCCTTATACATATAATTAAACAGTTTCCGGTATAAAGCGTATTCTTCGGTTCCCAGCGTAACCTTGGCAAAGATGAGCGACTTAAAGATGTCGTAATCGCTTACCATGAATTTTTTAAATAGGTCGAATTGCTGGGTGTCGTCTGTAAACTGCTGATAACGGT
>JABDRK010000438.1 GCA_013041785.1 Eudoraea sp. | reverse complement strand
TTTTCTCTTCACCGTTGCCAATAATTTGATGCTCAATGAAATTAAACACCAGAAAGTGGTGTTGAAATACCAAAAGCTTAAACCTAAAAATTATACCAACGAATCCCCGGAATTCCTCATCCAGGAGGAGGAGTATTTCGAAAAATACCAGGAAGTGCTTTCCAGACTGAGCGAGGAACAACGTACTGCTTTCCTGCTCAACAAGGTAGAAGGCAAAAAACACGAAGAAATTGCCCAAATGTTAGGGGTGACCCGAAAAGTTGTCGAATACCGGATTTACTCGGCCTTTAACACCTTAAAAAAAGAGTTGGAAGGATTTCGGATTAAATAATCAGGAAAAAATACAACTCGGTTGTTATATAAGAAAAGGAAGTGATAATGAATAAGGACGAATTGATAAAAAAATGGCTGGCTGATGAACTTAGCCCGGAGGAGGCTTCCGCTTTTGAGTCCCTGGAAGATGCGTCCTTCCTCAAAGATATTATCACAGATGCCTCTGCATTTAAAGCCTCTCATTTTTCCAAACCAGAAGATTATCAAATATTCAAAGATCGTCTTAGAGACCGGGACAGCAGATCTAAAAAAGTTATTTGGATCAAGCCTCTGTTGCGCATAGCCAGCGTATTTCTTATTGGTTTTGCACTTTACTATTTCCTGTGGCCCAATAACCTCACAGAAATCAATACCCAATTTGGGGAACAGCTGGTAGTAGCTTTACCCGATGAATCATCCGTTCGGGTAAACGCCCAGTCGGAAATTGTATTCAATGAAAAAAAATGGGCTTCTAACCGAGAAGTAAAATTGGAGGGGGAAGCCTTTTTTGATGTCGTCAAAGGCGGCCGTTTTCAGGTGGTCACGCCTGAAGGAGAAATCACTGTGCTAGGTACCGAATTTAATGTGAAACAACGGGGCAGTTTCTTTGAGGTAAAATGTTACGAAGGTCGGGTACAGGTGAACTCAGGCGATCATATGGTTATCCTTGAGGTAGGCGATAATTTCAGATCGGCTAACGGTGAGATCAGTACCGGAAAAAATAGTTTTAATACGCCACAATGGACCAGGAATATTAGCAACTTCCAAAGAATAGCTGTTTCTGAGGTGTTCGCAGAGCTGGAAAGACAGTATGGCGTGGAAATAATAATAGAAGAAATAAACACAGATCAGCTGTTCACTGGCGGATTTGTACACGATAATTTGGATAAAGCCCTGAAATCCATAACTGAACCTCTGCAACTGGATTATAAAATCATAACAACCGATAAAGTCAGGGTTAGACCGCGTGAGAAATAAACTTTATTTACTATTCTCCTTATTAACCATACTGCAAAGTGCTTCGCTTACCGGACAGCAAACCGAAGCAGACATGCCTTTGGTACTTGTGCTAAACCAGTTACAGGAACGCTTTCAGGTACAATTTAATTATGCGTCCGAACTTGTAGAGGAAATTAAGGTTCCTACCCCCAAAGACTCCCTTGATCTTCCTGGTGTTATTTCCTTTCTCAAAGAAAAGACCGGGTTGAATTTTGAATTTTTAACCGATACCATTATTGCAATTACGCCAAATAGGCCAATATTATGTGGTTACATTCGCGATAAGGACACAGAGGAGCCCTTGCCCTACACCACGGTCCAATGCAATGGCCGGGGCACGGTAACCGATGAAACAGGCTATTTCGAACTCCCTATTACCTCTGCCTCACAGCTGGTGCTTTTACGACATGTTGGACACAAAACCATCAGGCGGGAGACGCGATTTTTCAATATCGCTGAATGTACCATTATCTATTTGGTACCCGATGAGCAACAGTTGCCTGAAATAGTCCTGTCTGATTACCTGATCCGCGGGTTGGATAAGCTTGATGACGGGTCTTTTCAGTTGGATTTTGACAAATTTTCCATACTCCCCGGATTGGTGGAAGAAGATGTATTGCAGTCTGTGCAGGCCTTACCCGGCATACAGAGCGTGGATGAAACAGTTTCCAATATCAACATACGGGGGGGTAGTCATGACCAAAACCTGATTGTTTGGGACGATATAAAGATGTACCAATCAGGGCATTTCTTTGGTTTGATTTCCATGTACAATCCTCAAATCACGCAACGGGTCACACTCCAAAAAAATGGTACCTCTGCCGCCCTTACCGATGGAGTATCGGGAACCATAGCGATGGAAACCCGAAAAAACATAAATCCCAATCTGAAAGGCAGCATCGGGGTCAACCTTATTGATACTAATGGTTTTGTGGATGCACCTCTCGGCAAAAACGCCTCCATTCAATTGGCGGCGCGCAAAGCCATCAGTGACTTTGTGGAAACCCCTACTTACTCAGAATATTTTGATAGGATCGCACAGGACACAGAGATTGAAGCGAATGTGGCGGCTGTTACCAATTCTGATATCGAATTTGATTTTTACGACACTTCCATGCGCCTGCTCTACCGACCAAGCGACCGGGATTTTATAAGGCTTAACTTCATTCATACAGCCGATGAGATCGTATTCAATGAGAGTGCAACAATCAATGATACCGAGGAAATCAGGGAAAGCAGTTTAAATCAGCGAAGTATTGCGGGTGGGCTCTATTATTTGCGCCAATGGCATCCTGATTTTATAACCGAACTCAGTTTATATGAAACCGATTATAAACTTAAGGCGATTAACGCTAATGTTCTGGATAGCCAGCGGTTTTTGCAAGAAAATGTTATTTCGGAATCTGGGGCCAAACTGCTTGCAACCTATCGCCTTAACGATCAATTGAAATGGCATAACGGATACCATTTCGTAGAAACAAAAATTACCAATTTAGATGATGTAGATGATCCAATTTTTAGACGTTTGGTAGGTGAAGTCCTCCGTACCCATGGTGTATTTACTGAATTGAGTTGGGTCCTGCCTGATTCGGGAACCTCCCTATACACCGGGATCCGTTATAATTATCTGGATAAATTCAAAAAACAGCTTTGGGAACCCCGATTGAGTTTTAATCAAAGGTTTGCCCAATGGTTCAACCTGGAAATCCTGGGTGAGTTTAAGCATCAAAATACCTCCCAGATCATCAACTTTCAAAATGATTTTCTGGGTATAGAAAAAAGGCGCTGGCAGCTTTCTAATGACCAGGACATCCCTATTATCCAAAGCAAACAGGGCTCCATAGGTTTGAGCTACAAAAAGAAAGATTGGCTGGTGAATGCTGTAGGCTACCTAAAAAAGGTAAACGGAATAACCACCCAAAGTCAGGGATTCCTGGATCGATATGAATTTGTGAGATCTTTCGGGCAATACGATGCATATGGGGCAGAATTGCTGATTAGAAAGCAATTGAAAAGATGGAATATGTGGATGAGCTATGGATATCTGGATAGCAAGTACACATTTGAGGATCTTCCGGAGCCAGAATTCCGCAGTAATTTTGATATTACCCATGCGGTTTCCTCAGGTCTTACTTTTTCCACGAACACCTTACATCTGGCAGCAGGATTCAACTGGAGAACCGGTAAGCCCTTTACCGAACCTGTTATGGATAACGAAGTGGTTGATCAGGAAATTAATTATGCGTCGGTCAATGGAGTAACCCTAAAAGATTATCTAAGGGTAGATGTTTCTGCCATTTACAGGACCCAAATCAGCAGTAAAACCCGTTTACATGCTGGTGTTTCGGTATGGAATTTATTGGATCGTGAAAATACCGTAAATGCATTTTACAGATTGGCCAATGCCACTGATGCTCAGCAAATTCAACAAAATTCCCTGGGGATTACGCCCAATGTAATGGTTAAATTGAAGTTTAACTAACCCTTCACTATTACAGGTGTTTATCCTGAATACACACTGGTTCTATTCAAGGATCTGCTCCACCTTTCCACAGGTAAGCATTTCGTCCCCGTAATAGGGGTTCCTGATTTCTTTTTCTGCACTCAGCCAAACTGCCCCCAGGTTGTTGTTAGCCATGGGACAAAGTTGTACATAGAGGGTGCGATCCAATGATTTCACATTAGAAGCCAATGCGACCAAGTGCACATTGAGCTCCACAAAATAGGCACGCTGGCTTTCCAGCTTTTCAGATTCAGAAATGCTTTTGAGTAATCCAATACTATGGTCCAGGTGAGCCGATTCCATAGATCCCATTCCTGTGCGATCCAGTTTCACCATCTGATCTGAGGCGTTCAGTGCCTCCCTGGCTGCTGCTACAGCTTCACCGGAGACGAAAGCATCTTTCATTTTCAAATAGGAGGGTAAGAGTTTTTTAAACCCTTTTTGGAAGGATACCGGTAATTCCATATCCATGCTTTGACTCTGCTGCATCCCGGTATGATTTTCGTGCCCGGTACGGGTGGTCCCACCTTCCGGATTCATCATACTTTTCTTGCCCAGCAACTGGGCAGCTGCATCAACGGTAAAGGTCCCGTTAGTCACAATTTCCTCGCCTTCGCGGAGTCCGGATATGATCGCATAGCGCTCCCCAACACGGTCGCCTAGGGTTACTTCGCGCATCTCAAAAACAGGCTGGTTCGGAAGAGTTTTCACGTAAACCAAGGAACGTTCCCCGGTCCACATTACGGCAGAAGTAGGTACCATAAGCATTTCATCTTTCAGGTCCCCGGCA
>JABDRK010000436.1 GCA_013041785.1 Eudoraea sp. | reverse complement strand
TGTTTAGTGACCTAACCAAAGCTGAGGAAGAAGCGCATTTTCACTGGCGGCATGCTCAGGAGAAGATTTGTCTGACCATAGCTTACGAACAATCTTCACGCAAGTTTCTGGGCATAAACACCTTTGGGATCCGGATGCGACATGAAATATTCGATCGTTGGCTCAACGAGGAACGCTCGGTAGACCATGTGGTGCAATACCTGGCCGATGCCAATTTTGACCCGGAATTTTACCGTAGCTACGAAAAACAGATCCTGAACCAATTTAATAAACAAATGGGCACCCAAATGCGGCCGGCCCGGAAAAACCTCAAACGAATTTTTCAACTCAAATAGTACAATATCCTCGGCTCGGCTATTCGAAAAAAAGAGAACTCACAATGACCACAATAGACAAAAATATGGCCCTCACCGGGCAACCGCCAAAAGCACTTGCTCCCAAACAACGGCTGGCCACACTAATTGGTTTCTCAGGGTTGATCATTTTGCTATTGGCTTCTTTCGGGATTCAATTTCCAAATAAAGGCTTGTGGCTTACACTTTCCTTACTGGCCATTTTTGCAGGGGTTACCTGGTTTACCGTATTGAGCTATCAACAAAAGTCCAAAGGGATCAAAAATGACGGGGTCTGGTTCAAATCGGTTTCCAGTATGGGATTTTGGGGCTGGATGGCGGGTATCGCCATAACAGGTTTTTACATCGTCCTGTATTTCTTTCCCCAATATCTGGGATTGGTTAAAGAAGGGGCCAATACCGGAGTAATTGCCCTGTTTGATCCTTTAAGTCGGTTGCTGAGTGGTAATCCCGCCAGCCAGTGGTTTGTATACGGAACGATGTATACCGTGGCTATTCTGGCCTTCGGCATAAAATTTATCTGGAAATACAGGCATAATCGCTATGAAATTATCCGGACAATAAGCGTAATGTTCTTCCAAGCGGCCTTCGCTTTTATCATCCCGGAAATCATGGCCCGACTTAACGGTTCCCTTCCCTATTATGACCTGAAAAATATCTGGCCGCTGAATTACAACAATTTTGAACGGTATAGGATCAATGGCTTTATCAGTTCCGGGGATATCGGCCTGGCCCTGCTGATCTTTGGGATATTATCTGTATTTGTCATCTCTCCAATCCTTACGTATCGCTATGGAAAACGCTGGTATTGCTCCTGGGTCTGCGGCTGCGGGGGCCTGGCGGAAACCGCCGGAGATGCCTTCCGGCACCTGAGCGATAAGACGGTAAAAGCCTGGAAAATCGAACGCTGGGTGGTTCACAGTGTAGTGGTTTTCGTAACCCTTATGACCACTGCAGTGATCTATTCTTATCTGGGAAACGACACCAGTAAATACTGGCTAACCAAAAGCAGTTTTCTGATTGGGGTAGCTACCCTGCTCACCCTCGTTTTTGCCTGGGCGATGGTTTTCAAAAGGAAGCAGTTGCAAAAAGACGCCCGGTATGGGGCCATCGGATATTTTGTGGTCATCATGGTGCTGATCTCAATGCACGTATTCAGCGGAGAGGGAAATATCTTCTTGTTTAAATCGGAAACACTCAGAAAGTCCTATGGTTTTCTGATCGGAAGTATTTTTTCAGGGGTGATAGGGACCGGTTTCTATCCCATTTTCGGCAATAGGGTATGGTGCAGGTTTGGTTGTCCCATGGCGGCTATTTTAGGATTCCAGCAACGTTTGTTCTCCAAATTCCGAATAACCACCAACGGCGGCCAGTGTATCTCCTGTGGCAACTGTTCCACCTATTGTGAAATGGGGATCGATGTGCGGGCTTATGCTCAAAAAGGGGAAAATATTGTACGTTCCAGCTGCGTGGGATGCGGGATTTGTTCAGCCGTTTGCCCCAGAGGGGTACTCAAACTGGAAAACGGCCCTATGAAAGGCAGGATTGAAGCCAGGCAAGTACTCCTGGGGAACGATGTGGATCTGATGGAAATGGTCAATTCGCGATAATCAGGAACCGGGGACTTTTACAAATACAGGGGCTTGTTGATAGCGGTACAAAGTATCTGTAAGGATTGAAAAATCCCGGGTATCCCAGTTCATAAATCCGATATGAAATTGGGTTTGTCCTTTGTCAAACACTTCTACCGCCAGATATTTTCCATCTGGAGACCAGTCGTGCCACCCTTCGCTATATTTTAAATCTGTTAATTTCCAATGGCGTTTCCCATCTGGACTTACGGCAAACAGGCTGTACTTCCCTTCCTGAAAAGAATGGTACGAAATAAAATTTTCACGCGTATTCCAGCGAGGTGGGCCTGCTTTGTAGTTGTGCCATATGGCCGTGGTATCACCTTCCGGATAAAAAGTTAACTGTCTTAAAGAATCACCTTCATCATTCATCATATAGAGTTCATCACGAAACATTTCGTTCCGTTTAAAGGGCGCTTTAGCGGCCCGAAACACAATTTGTGATCCATCTGGGGAGAACAATGGGTCGCTAAAATACGGAAAGGGAGGGCGTAATTTTTTAATAACCTTTCCTGAGGTATCTATGATATAAAATGCCGTATCAACTGAACTATGGGGTCTCACGATGAGTTCCTTGCCTTTAAACCGGCTGCTATGCCAACTGTCTGCCAGTCGAATATTGGATACTTTGATCTTTTCACTGCCATCCGGTTGCATACGATACAGGAAATAGTAACGGTGCAGGGTGTCTTTGTCTGATATGTAATAGACCTTATCTCCATCGGCATAGTAGGTCCATTCAACGCCCTTAAGATTGGTAATGTTTTTTGGATTCTTGCCATCCATATCCATGACAAAAACCTCATAATTGTCCCCTTCTGCATCCACCAAAACATTGTAAACGATATTCAATGAATAAGAATCTAAAGTATTTGAAGTGTTAGTTTTTTTGGATTCACAACCCATCAGAGTACAAACTGACAGCAAAAGAATGATATACTTCACGGTAGTAACTTTTCTTCAAGGTACAAAAAGTAGTTTGGTATAACCCTTCCACTATAGATATTACTATTTTTGCGTGGTCCCTGTGAAAATTACCAGTGAGTGTGAAAGATATCCGTGTTATCATACCGGCCTTTAATGAGGAAAACTCAATATCCAAAGTGATTGAGGAACTCCCGGAGTTGGTTTCTGAAGTGATTGTTGTAAATAATAATTCTACAGACCAAACCGCTGCCGTAGCCCGAAAAGCCGGGGCTACAGTGCTTACTGAAACCCGTATGGGCTATGGATATGCCTGTCTTAAAGGATTAAATTACATAGCCGAACAATCCAAAACCCCTGATATCATCGTATTTATCGACGGAGACTATTCAGATTATCCACAGGAACTCCCAAAAATAGTGGACCCCATTATGGAAGGAGCTGTGGATTTTGTTATAGGTGCCCGGGTAAAATCTCTCAGGGAATAAGGCTCCATGACCCCGCAACAGGTGTTCGGGAACAAATTGGCCACTTTTCTGATGCGTGTTTTTTTCGGGGCAAAATTTACGGACCTGGGACCGTTTAGGGCAATCAGATACGACAAGCTGTTACAGCTCAATATGGAGGATAAAACCTATGGCTGGACGGTGGAAATGCAACTGAAAGCGCTAAAACAGAAACTGGCATATATCGAAGTCCCAGTGCGTTACAAAAAAAGAATAGGGGTCTCCAAAGTGTCAGGTACTGTAAAAGGTACTATATTTGCCGGCATGAAAATACTGGGTTGGATTTTTAAATATAGTTTTAAATAATATGGGACTTACACTATCATACTTCGTTATTGCGATTTACAGTATCGCCCTGATATTGATTTTCCTGTACAGTCTCGCCCAGCTGAACCTCCTGGTTAACTATCTCAGCGATAAAAGGAGGAATGCGGAAGCCCCTAAATTCAACTTGCTCGATCCAAAAGAAATTCCTTTTGTCACCATCCAGCTTCCCATCTACAATGAGGAATATGTGGTGGAACGCTTGCTTGACAATATTGCCAAAATAGAATATCCCAAAAGTAAACTGGAGATCCAGGTGCTGGACGATTCCACAGACGACTCCGTGGCCGATACGGCCACCAGGATAAAAGGCCTGCAAGATGCTGGGCTGGATATTCAGCACATTCGCCGGGAAAATCGGGAAGGTTTCAAGGCTGGTGCGCTCAAGGAAGGGCTTACCATAGCCAAGGGGGATTTTATAGCCATATTTGATGCCGATTTCCTGCCCGACAGTGATTGGTTGAAAAAGACCGTCATCTATTTCAAAGACGAAGAAATTGGTGTGGTTCAAACCCGATGGGGTCACATAAACAGGGATTATTCAACCCTTACCAGGATCCAGGCTTTTGCACTGGATGCACATTTCACCCTGGAGCAGGTAGGGCGAAATTCCAAAGGGCATTTCATCAATTTTAATGGAACCGCAGGTATCTGGCGCAAGGAATGTATTCTTGACGCAGGTAACTGGGAAGGCGATACCCTCACCGAAGACCTGGACCTCAGTTATCGGGCCCAATTAAAGAATTGGAAATTCAAATACCTCGAGGATGTCGAAACTCCTGCCGAGCTTCCCGTGGTCATCAGTGCCGCCAGATCCCAGCAATTTAGATGGAATAAAGGGGGTGCAGAAAATTTCAGAAAGACAGTCCAGAGCGTTATCACGGCTAAAAATATCCCATTTAAAACAAAATTTCACGGAGTGATGCACCTGCTAAACAGCAGCATGTTTCTCTGTGTTTTCCTTGTAGCTGTTCTGAGTATTCCCATGCTGTACATCAAAAACTCCTTCGGGCATCTGGGATGGATTTTCGAAATGACCAGTTTTTTCATTGTCAGTACCATTATTCTGTTTATCTGTTACTGGTTTACCTACCGGAGCATACAGGGCAGCAGCTTTGATCATTTTGTGGATTATATAAAGCTGTTTTTTACCTTTTTCTCGGTTGCGCTGGGATTCTCCCTTCATAATACTGTAGCCGTTCTGGAAGGGTATATGGGCAAACGCAGTGAATTTGTCAGAACCCCAAAATTCAACATCAATAGCCTCACGGACTCCTGGAA